>JBEGOE010000058.1:0-12553 GCA_041182165.1 Actinomycetota bacterium | reverse complement strand
GGGTTCACCGTCGCGCTCAGGAAGAAGGCCATCGGCGTCAGCACCGTGGCGGCGATGCCGAGGGCGGCGTCACCCCAGCGGCGGCGCACCACCACGAACGCCCAGGCGTAGAGCGCCACCGACAAGGCGAGCGACGCCAGGCGGATCGGCCGGGTGGCCTCGAACCCGGTGAAGACGAGCGAGGGCACGCCCACCAGCGCGAAGTAGGTGGGCGGGTAGTAGCCGTTGTACGCGAAGGCGACCTCGCCGGGCGGGTACTCGAACCCCATGCAACTGGCGTCCTGCTCGGGGTGGCGTGCCCAGCAGAAGTTGATCGGGCCCTTGAACTCGATCGGCACGTCGTAGACCCGCACCGCGTCGTCGGGGCCGGTGAGGCCCACCCCATCGATGTCGCCGCGCACGGTGGCAGCAGCACGCACGAGATGGTCCTGCTCGTCGACACCGCCGTTCGGCGGGATGGCCAACAGGAACGCGAGCCCCATCAGCGCGACCCCGACCGCGAGACGCACGCTGTTGCTGCGCAGGGCGCGACGTGACCACCGGGGTTGATCTGGCACGTGGCTAAGGTACTGCCCGGCGGCAGCCGGAGGAGAGCAAGTCCCGTGCCCAGTGAGACATCGATCGGCCGATCCGCGCTGCAGCGCCTGCAGGCACCGCGTACGGCTGCCGTGGTCACCGTCGTCGTGCTCCGGCTGTTCGTCGCGATCACGTACCGGCCGCACTTCTTCCTCACCGCTGCGTACGACGACGGCGCCTACGTGTCGCGGGCGATGATGTTCGCGGGCGGCTCGTGGGCGACGCGGTTCGACGACATCACCTTCCTGCGTGGCCCGCTCTACAGCCTGTACCTGGCGGCGGTGTCGCGCAGCGGACTGCCGCTGCCGCTGGTCGACTGCGCGCTCCTGCTGCTGACGGCCTGGTGGCTCGGCCACGAGATCTCGATGCTCGTCACACGCTCGGGCCGGCTCACCTGGATCCTGTTCATCGGCATGGCGATCGTGCCGATCGCCGAGACCATCACCGGCGTCCACGTCATCCGCGACACGTTCGCCCAGTACCTCCTGGTGGCCACCTGCGCCGCCGGCCTCCATGTCGTGCGCACGGCTGAGCGGCAGTGGCTGTGGCTCGCGGTCACGGGCCTCGGCATCGGCGCCCTGCTCATCACCCGCGAGGACGCCATCTGGGCCGTGCCCGCCGGCATCGCACTCGTCGTCCTGGTGGCGGTTCGCGAGATCAGTGCACGGCAGTGGCTGCCGCTGGCCGGGGCCGTGCTCACCTTCGTCGTGGTCGTGATGGGGCCGCAGGCCGCCGTCACGGCGTTGAACGGGCGATCGGGTCTCGACTCGCCCACGCTGTTCGACGACGCCGTGTTCACGCGAGCCCATCAGGCGCTCGCCAAGTACACGAACGACGGCACGTCGAACCCCTATGCGTTCACACGGCCGATGTACGACTCGCTCGTGGCCCGGTCGCCGAGCCTCGCCTCGATCGCCCCCGGCTTCGAGGCGTGGCAGCGCGGCGACGACCGCGTCACCTACGTCGACGCCATCCGCTTCGGCCTCGGCTACGGCCTCCACGCGTCGGGACAACTGGCGGACGAGCCGACCAGGAACCGTGTCTTGAACGGCATCGCCGACGAGGTCGAGGCGCTGTGCGCGACCGACGATCGCCCCGCCTGCGACGAGTGGGCCGGTCCCCCGCCGATCCCCGTGGTGCGACCCTCCGACGTCTGGGCCGCGATCACCCGCCCGCTCACCGGCGCCGAGCAGCTGCTCATGATCGAAGGTGCACCCAGTCGTGTGCCCGGCGAGGACGGTTCCGCCACGGCACTACGCGACTGGGAGATCGTCACGAACACCTCGCCACCTCCCGGGTCGTACACGATCATGGACGGCACCGTGCGCTTCAACGCCGAGCGCACCAGCGTCGGCACGATCGCTGAGTCGGCGGTGCTGACCATCGGCCGCGTCCTCACGCCGGTCGTCCGGGTGGCGGGCCTGCTCGCCGGTGTGGTCCTCGTGGCCAGACGCCGCTGGCGGCTGGTCGGGGTGGGTGCCGTGCTGCTTGCGACCGCGTGGATCCGGGCGTCCCAGGTGGCACTGGCAGCCCACTTCCGGATCGGCGACTTCGACTTCCACTACATGCAGCCGGCGGCCACCCTCGTCCACGTCACCGCCCTGATCTGGCTCGCGGCGGTATGGATCGAGCGGCCGGTTCGACGCCCGGTCGAGTTGAGAACGACCTGAGAACCGCCACCCGTTCCTAGACTCGCGCCGTGACTCGCATCGCCATCATCGGGACCGGTTACGTCGGTCTCACCACCGGAGCCTGCTTCGCTCACCTCGGCCACGACGTGATCTGCGCCGACATCGACGAGAGCAAGGTCGAGCGACTGAACCGCGGCGAGATCCCGATCGTCGAGCACCGCCTCGACGAACTCGTCAACCGCGGCCTCAAGCGCGGCAACCTCCGCTTCGTGGTGGGCGCAGCGAACGCCGTCGCCGACTGCGAGATCGCCTTCCTGTGCGTGCCCACCCCGCAAGGCGAGGACGGCTCGGCCGACCTCAGCTACGTCGAGCGTGCCGCCGCCGAGATCGCCCCGCTGCTTCCCTACGAGGCGATCGTCGTCAACAAGTCCACGGTGCCCGTCGGCTCCACCAAGGTGGTCGAGCGCGTGCTCCGCCGTCCCGATGTGCGCGTGGTCAGCAACCCCGAGTTCCTGCGCGAGGGCTCGGCCGTCGACGACTTCCTCAAGCCCGACCGCATCGTCGTCGGCTGCGACGACCGCGCCGCCGCCATCACCGTGGGCAACCTGTACGAGTCGATCCGGCCCCAGGTCATCGTGACCGACCCGGCGTCGGCCGAGACCATCAAGTACGCGGCCAACGCCTTCCTCGCCACGAAGCTCAGCTTCATCAACGCCATCGCCGCCGTGTGCGAGGGCGTCGGCGCCGACGTGAACGACGTCGTCGTCGGCATGGGCTACGACAAGCGCATCGGCACCGAGTTCCTCCGCCCCGGCCCAGGATGGGGCGGAAGCTGCTTCGACGGCGCCGAGACGCTGATCATCCGCGACGTCAACGGCACCCGCCTGGTGCGGTTCGACGAACTGGCCACACTGCAACTCGACCAGCTCGAGGTGCTCAGCTGGTACGACGGCCAGATCATCCCCGAGTTCCAGCCCGCCATGGCGATCACCGAACGGCCCTACCAGGGCGACATGATCCACCTGCGGACGAAGATGGGCCGTCGCCTCTCGGTGACTGCCGATCACCCCATGATCGTTCGCGACGGCGACGGCAGCACCGTGAAGCTCGCCGGCGACCTGACGACAGACGACTGGCTGCCGATCGCCCTCGGTTCCCCCCTCGGCGACTTCGTCGGCGCCGAGCACGGGCCCGGTGCCGCCTCGATCGAGCAACTGCTGACCGCATCCGATGACGACATCGAAGCCGAGCTCTTCATGCGCCGGGAACCCGACTCGACGCTGGCACGGTTCGTCGTCGAATCGGCTCGCGACGCTGACCTCGTGCTCCGCCTGCTTGCGCAGTTGCGGATCATCGCTTCGTACGAGCCCACCGCTGATGGTGCCCACGTACTCAGCGTCGGGCCGGACGAGGTCGGCTACCGCCGTGACCGCAAGGGCACGGCCTGGGTTCGGCTGACCGACGTCGAGCGGCGCCACACCGACCAGACCGTGTACTCGGTCGAGGTCGAGCGGAACCACACCGTTGTCGCCACCGGCGGCCTGGTGGCACACAACTGCTTCCCGAAGGACTCGCGGGCGCTGTTGAAGATCGCCAACGAGGCGGGGTACCGGTTCGACCTCCTCGCCGGCGTCATCACGGTCAACGACGAGCAGTTCGACCGTGTGACCCAGAAGATCGCCAGCGCGGCCGGCGGGTCACTCCAGGGCAAGACGGTCGCGGTGTGGGGGCTCACCTTCAAGGCCCGCACCGACGACCTGCGTGACTCGCCGTCGATCTCGATCATCGACCGGATGCTCGCTGCCGGCGCCACCGTGCGCGGCTTCGATCCCACCGTCGATGCGCCGAAGCCCGGCGTCCCGCAGGGCGTCGTCGTCTGCACCGATCCGTACGACGCCACCACCGGCGCCGACGTCCTGGCCGTGCTCACCGAGTGGGACGACTTCCGCTGGCTCGAGCCCGACAAGGTCGCCTCGGTCATGACCGGTCGTGCCGTCATCGACGGCCGCAACCTCCTCGACCGCGCCGACTGGCAGCGCGCCGGGTTCAGCCACGAAGGCATCGGCCGCTGATGCCCCATCACCTCGTTGCGGGTGGCGGCGGCTTCGTCGGCTCACACCTCGTCGACCTGATGCTCGAGCGTGGCGACACCGTCACCATCGTCGACAACTTCGTCACGGGCCGACGGGCGAACATCGCCCACCTCGACGGCCACGACCGCTGCACCGTCATCGAGCACGACAGCACCACGCCATTCCCCGACGCCATCACCGGCGGCCGCTACGACACCGTGCTCGACCTTGCGAGCCCCGCCTCGCCGCTCGACTTCGCCACCATGCCACTCGAGATCCTCGCCGTCGGCAGCACCGGCACGCGCAACCTGCTCGACCTCTGCGTCGCCCAGGGCGCCCGCTTCTTCCTGGCGTCCACCAGCGAGGTGTACGGCGACCCGCTCGTGCACCCGCAGCCCGAGAGCTACCTCGGCAACGTCAGCTGCATCGGCCCCCGCAGCTGCTACGACGAGGCCAAGCGCTTCAGCGAGGCCATCACGATGGCCTACCACCGGGTGCACGGCATCGAGGTCCGCATCGTGCGCATCTTCAACACCTACGGCGAGCGCATGCGCCCCGACGACGGCCGTGTCGTCAACACCTTCATCGTCCAGGCACTGCGCGGCGAGCCGATCACCCTGCACGGCGACGGCAACCAGACGCGCAGCTTCTGCCACGTCGCCGACGAGATCCGCGGCCTGCTCGCGGTCCTCGACGGGCCCATCACCGGCCCGGTGAACGTCGGCAACCCCGGCGAGTTCACGATGCGCGAGCTCGCCGAACTCGTGGTCGAGCTGACCGGCTCGACCAGCCCGATCATCACGGTGCCGCTGCCCGACGAGCGTGAGGGTGACCCGCTGCAGCGCCAGCCCGACATCACCCTCGTCAACTCCACCTACGGATGGCAGCCGAGCATCTCGCTGCGCGAGGGGTTGGGCCGCATGATCCAGTTCTTCAGGACGAACGAAACGCTCTGAACCCGGCTCGTACACTCGCCGCATGACCATCCTCGTCACCGGCGGTGCCGGGTACATCGGCTCCCACACGGTGCGCATGCTCCGCTCATTGGACCGGCCCGTGGTGGTGCTCGACAGCATGGAGTACGGGCACCGTGCCGCCGTCATCGACGCCGAGCTCGTCGTCGGCGACATCCGCGACGCACCGTTGGTCACCGAGCTGTGCCGCACGCGCGGCGTCACCCAGGTCGTCCACTTCGCCGCCTACAAGAGCGTCGGCGAGAGCATGGAGCACCCGGGCCAGTACTGGCGCAACAACGTCGCCGGCACCGTCGAGCTCGTCGAGGCCGTGCTGGCGGCCGGCGTGCAACAGCTCGTCTTCTCGTCGAGCTGCTCGGTGAACGGCACCCCCGACACGGTGCCCGTCACCGAGGACGCAGCCATCCGGCCCGAGAGCGTCTACGCCGAGACCAAGGCGATGGTCGAGACGATCCTCGGCTGGTACGGCGTCACCAACGGCCTGCGGTCGGTGAGCCTGCGCTACTTCAACGCCGCCGGCGCCAGCGACGACGCACTCATCGGTGAGGACTGGACCCGCTCGCTCAACCTCGTCCCGCTCGTCATGAAGGCCACGCTCGGCAAGCGCCCGCCCGTGCAGGTGATGGGCACCGACTACCCCACCCCCGACGGCACCGGCATCCGCGACTACATCCACGTCGACGACCTCGCCGACGCCCACATCAAGGCACTCGACTACCTCGACCGGGGCGGCGAGACCACCAGCCTCAACGTCGGCACCGGCGTCGGCAGCAGCGTGTTCGACGTCATCCGAGCGGCCGAGCGCATCAGCGGGCTCCCCGTCCCCTACGAGATCGCCCCCCGCCGCGCCGGCGACCCCGTCTCCACCTTCGCCGACCCCACGCGCACCGAGGCCGTGCTCGGCTGGAAGGCCACCCGCGACCTCGACGACATCGTCGCCAGCGCATGGCGGTGGCACAGCACCCACCTCGACGGCTACGCAGACTGACCCCCCAGAACACCCAGATCTACGAAGGCACCAACCAGATCCAGCGCATGGTCATCGCCAAGAAGCTAGGGATGTAGGGGTTTCGACCCGGTTCGTGGTGCTCCGTCCCACTGAGTGCGGCACCCCAGCCCGCGCCCCCTCTGGCGTGTCACACCCTGCCCGTAGGGTGCGCCGCCATGGTGACGAGCGCGCTCCCGTACGAACACGACTCTGACGGCGCTGATGCCGGCGTCACTGCCACCATGCGCCAGCGCATTGGAGGTCGATGATGCCCGGTGAACCGGTCGAGCCCCATGTTCGTTCCGAAGTGCCTCCCGACGACGCCATCGTCATTGTGCGAGGCGGCCCGATCGCAGCGGAGAAGATCGTCGAGCACGCGCTCCGCCAAGCTCGTGAGTATTCGTACGAGGGACGACCGATGTACTCGGTCAGCGTCAGCCTCACCGTCGACGGCTGGGATCTCGCCAGCCTGTTGGCCGGGCCGCTCTCATCGAGGACGTCGTTCGTAGCGTCGACCGTTGGTCCGGTGCGACGGGCCGGTTTCGGTCTCCTCCCCACCTACGACGCCCCTCATACGACCTGCTGCTCGGGAGCGCCGAGTATCGTGAGGCCGAGGCGTTGCTGGCTGTGTTCGGCTGGCCCGAAACGAACCCGTACAAGCGTCGTGGGAGGTGACCATCATGAGCGTTCCGATCGAAGTCGACATCCCGTGTGATCCCACGCAGATCGATCACACAGGTCTGCCGTGGACCTTCCTCGACGAGGCTGCCCATCCCGAGCGCATCGTCGAAGGTGCGATCGTCATCACCGGCGACGCCGAAGACCCGGTGTTCGCTCGCGTCGCGTCGCTGACGGAGCGGCCGACCGGTGTGAAGGTCCACCTCGAGATCCTGCCCGGCGACCCGCTCGAGTACGCCGAGGCCATGCGCCGCACCCACCTGTTGTCCGCGTAGACGGATTGGGTCGGGCGACCTCGATGGAGAGGGGTGCTCCGGTGTGAACTCACTCCGGCCGAACTCGTGGGTACTGCTCTTGGAGGCGAGCCGGCTTCCGAAGGCACACCTGATACCGCTGAAGGCGGTGGCACGGCGTCGCTCTGCCTTCACGTGTTCACCGGCGGGTAGGTGAGTGTGGAACTTTGTCGCTGGGGTGTCGCCAGACGACACGCCAGCGACGAGAAACCGGGGGTTCGGGTCAGATCAGCAGCGACTTCTGGCGGTCGAGCCATCCCATCAACAGTGCGATCGCACGCGGGTCGTGCCGCAACCGGTGCCCCGCACCGTTGATGACACGCAGCTCGGCACCACCGTGGGCCGCGGCAAGACGACGCGAGTCAGACACCGGCACGCTCTCGTCGTCGTCACCGTGCATCACCATCATCGGGCGCGGCGAGAACCGCCGCGCCGCATCGACCGGACGGAACCGGCGGAGCTCGCGGCCCCACTCGTCGAAGGCCTTCGGGAAGCCGGGGGAACGCACCGCCCCGATCTCGCGGGCGTGGTCGAGGAACCGGCGCGGCTGTGCTGCCCAATCGTCGAAATCGGCACGAGGGCTGAGCAGCGCCGCACCCCTGATGCGCGGGTCGTCGGCAGCCACACAGATGGCCACGCTGCCGCCGGTGTTGGTACCGGCCAGCCAGATGCCCACGGGGTTCGCCTCGGCGATGAGGTGGTCGATCGCTGCCCGCAGGTCATCGACCCAACCCTGCAACGAGAAGTCGCCCTCGCTGGCCCCGCAACCACGGAAGTGGAACGTCATCGCCGCCCACCGCTGCTCGTTGGCGATGCGGTCGACGAGCTCGGGGAACGTGAGCGCACTCTGACGAGCGTCGAGCGGACCGACCGGAAAGCCGTGGCACACGATGACTCCGGGCAGGGCATCGACTCGACCAGCCGGCTGCGCGAGATAGCGGGCGAGCCGCAGCCCGCCGGACGTGAAGTGCCCGTTCACGGCACTGCCGACCCTGGGCTCAGGCACGAGGAGCGCGCCGACGCCGGCGCATGCCCGGCTCGGCGAGCGTGTAACCGCGGTTGCGCGCCTCGTCGAGCGTGTCGGGCCCGAAGCACAGACCGACCTCGGACTCGACGATCTCGTCGATGACCGCCGCGTCGGTCCACGAGTCGAGGTCGTACACGAGCTGCGTGCGCTTGTCACCCAGGTAGCGCGTGTGTTCGAAGCGGGACGGCCGTTCCATGACGCTGAACCTAGCGTTCGACGGGCCGGAACGCGAACAGGGCAGGCACCCGGAGGCGCCTGCCCTGTCACGTACTGGTTGAAACCGATCATCCCGTTCACGCCGGCGGGACCATGTCCGGCGGGATGGATCAGCGGAGGTTGGCGGGGATTCGCCAGACGGTCCAGCAATCGGCCTAGCGGCCAACCACCTCCAGAGTCCCACAATGTTCACCGTTCAGTTGGACCACCTCCTCTCTCTGGTGACGTCATTCAAGCACACCCGATTCCGGCGTCGCAGCCCCCTTTTCGTAGGGTCCGTGTTCCGGCCAAGCACCACGCGGAGGACGCGATGATTCCCACCGATCGCATCGACAAGCTCGACGAGACCTGGCACTCGATCATCGAGCTCTGCGCGGGGCTGACCGAGGAGCAGTGGAAGACACCCACCGACCTTCCCGGCTGGAGCGTGCAGGACAACCTGTCGCACCTGATCGGCTTCGAGCGGGCGCTCGAGGGGCTGCCCCCCACCGAGCACCGGGCCGACCAGCTCGGCCACACGCGCAACGCGCTCGGCGCAAGCAACGAGCACGAGGTCGACGCACGCCGGTCGATGCCGGGGGCAACGGTGCTGGCCGAGTGGCAGGCACTCGTCGAACGCCGCCTCGCCGGCCTGCGCTCGGCCGATGACGCCTACTTCGAACAGCCTGCCGACACCCCCGCCGGACCCGGCACCATGGTCGATTTCCTCGACCTCCGCGTGCTCGACAGCTGGAGCCATGAGCAGGACATCCGCCGCGCGCTCCACATGCCCGGCAACCTCGACACCCCGAGCGCCGAGCACACGATCGACCGCCTCGTCCGCACGCTGCCGATCGTGATCGGTAAGCGGGCCGGCACGCCGGAGGGCGACGCCGTCACCATCGAGATCACCGGCCCCGTCCACCGGTCGCTCACCTACGAGGTGACCGACGGACGAGCCAAGCCGGTCACCGCACCCACCGGGGCGCCGGTGTCCACGGTTCGGATGGACAGCGACACCTTCGCCACCCTCGCGCTGGGGCGACGCACGGCAGAGGGCTACGCCGACCGCATCACCATCGAGGGCGACACCGGGCTCGGCGGCCGCATCGTCGCCGGCCTCAACATGATGATCTGAACGTCGATGTTCTGAACGTCGAGCGACTCGAGGTCGGCGAGGCACATCACGTCGTCGGCGCACCCTCGCGGAACTCGAGACCAGCGAACTCGCCCGACCGGCGCCACTCGTCGATGTACTGGAAGTACGCCACCGCACCCTCGGGGTAGCCGCTGCCGTTCAGCCGCTCCTTGCGGCCGATCTCGCCGCCCTCGTTGTTGTAGTAGCCCGGCGTGCACTCGGGGCTCCCGAGGAAGCCACGCACGGTGCCCTCGAGCATCGCCACCCAGGCGTCCTCGGCCTCCTGGGTGACCTCGACCTCGGCGGCCCCCACCTCGAGCGCATGGCCGATGATCGTGGCGATCGTGGCGCCGGCCTCACCGAAGTTGTGGGTGACGTTCGAGATCAGGTTTGCACCCTGGTTCGGTGCCACGACGAACAGGTTCGGGAAACCGTGCACGTGCATGCCGTGCTTGGTGCGCATGCCCTCGGCCCAGTAGTCGCTCAGCGTCACGCCGTCGCGGCCGACGGTCTCGAACCCCGCGCGGCGCGAGTAGCTCGTGCCGACCTCGAAGCCCGAGGCGAAGATGATGCAGTCGAGCTCGACGTGGCGGTCGCCCACCCACACACCGGTCTCGTCGATGCGGTCGACGCCCTGGCCGTCGGTGTCGACGAGGTGTGTGTTGGGGTTGTTGTAGGCCTGCAGGTACTCGTCGTGGAAGCAGGGGCGCTTGCAGAGCTGGCGGTACCAGGGCTTCAGCCCCTCGGCCGTCGCCGGGTCCTGCACGATCGCATCGACCCGGGCCCGGATCTCCTCCATCTTCTCGTCGTCGCTCTCCTCGTAGGCGGCGAGCATGGCTGCGGGGCCGAGCCCGTTCGCCTCCATGTTGGCGATCATCCGATCGCGGATTCGCTTGGTGATGTCGGTCCAGCCGTCCATCACCAGGTCGACGTCGGCGAACCCGCCGGTCTGCAGCGTCACGAAGTTCATCAACCACTCGTGCTGCCAGCCGGGCTGCAGGGTGGCGAACCACTCGGGATCGGTCTCGTGGTTGTTGCGGATGTCGATCGACGACGGCGTGCGTTGGAAGACGAACAGCTCGCCCGCATCGCGCGACAGGCGCGGGATGCACTGCACCGCCGTGGCACCGGTGCCGATGATGCCGACCCGCTTGTCGGCGAGCCGGTCCATCGGAGCCCCCTCGTAGCTGCCCCCCGTGTACTCGTAGTCCCACCGACTGGTGTGGAAGCAATGTCCGCCGAAGCTGTCGATGCCCTCGATGCCCGGCAGCTTCGGGCGGTGGAGCGGGCCGGTGCCCATGCTCACGAACTTGGCACGCATCCGGTCGCCGCGGTCGGTCGTGATGATCCACCGCGAGATGTCGTCGTCCCACGTGAGCGCTGAGACCGCGGTCGAGAACACGGCGTTGTCATACAGACCGAACGTCGTCGCGATCCGCCGCGCCTGGCCGTAGATCTCGGGCGCGTAGACGTACTTCATCGACGGCATGTGGCCCGTCTCCTCGAGCAGCGGCAGGTACACCATCGCCGCCGTGTCGCACATCGCCCCCGGGTAGCGGTTCCAGTACCAGGCGCCGCCGACGTCACCGCCGCCCTCGATGATCCGGACGTCGTCGATGCCGGCCTGCTTCAGCCGCGCACCCGTCACGAGCCCGGCGAACCCGCCGCCGATGATCGCCACCGTCACCTCGTCGGTGAGGGACTCGCGCTCGACGCGGGGCACGTACGGGTCGTCGAGGAAGTGGGCGAAGCGACCGGTCGGCTCGATGTACTGCAGGTTGCCGTCAGGCCTGAGCCGCTTGTCGCGCTCCTGTCGGTATTTGGTCCTGAGCCCGTCGGTGTCGATCGATCCGTTCCCCATCCCCGAACTTTGGCACCTCGACGGGCCTGTAGCCCACCCACGTGCCGAAGTTCGTGGGGGTTCGGGACGTCAGAGGTCGATGGCTTTGGGGCCGACGGCGCCGATCGCCTCGAAGTAGGCGAGGTGGGCATCGACGACGTTCACGACGTCGACGTCGTCGATGATGTCGATCCCGTTCCGCTCGGACTCGCCCAGCAGATAGGCGATGAGATCGTCCTCGCCGACGATGACCAGGTTGTCGATGTCCTGACGGCGATCGACGACGTTCGTGGGCTGGAGCCCCTTGGCGTGCAGCCAGCGCATGTGGAAGGTGAGCAGCTGCTCGAGCTCGTCCGGCGTGAGGCGGCCCTGGGTCTCCTGCGGCAGGTACTCGGCGACGAACTCGACGACCTCGTCGATCAGGTACACCGACCGGGGGGCGACGGCGTCGAGCCGGTGGGCCTCACGACCGACGACCCCGGCGGCGAGGGCGAAGACCACGATGGCAGCTGCGATGACGAAGACCCACGTGATCGGTTCCACATCCGCACGCTACCCGCGGCACCCGGCCGGCTGCCCCGTGGCGCGCAACGGCCCGGGGCAGGTGCCCCGGGCCGTCGTCGATCAGCTGCGCCGTGAGGCGAGCGGGTCAGATGCCGATGCGCTGTGCGAGCAGCTCGCGGTGGTACGTCGGGTCGCCGAACAGCAGCTCGGACGACTTCGCACGCTTGAAGTACAGGTGCGCCGGGTGCTCCCAGGTGAAGCCGATGCCACCGTGGATCTGGATGTTCTCGGCGGTGGCGTGGAAGTACGCCTCCGAGCAGTAGGCCTTGGCCAGCGAGGCCACCGACGGCAGCTCGTCGTTGAGCTCGGCGGCGCACCACATGCCGTAGTACGCAGCGCTCTTGGCCGACTCGACCTCGAGCAGCATGTCGGCGCACTTGTGCTTGATGGCCTGGAACGAGCCGATCGGGCGACCGAACTGGACGCGCACCTTGGCGTAGTCGACAGCCATGTCGAGCACCTTCTGCGCACCGCCCA
The DNA here is from genome assembly GCA_041182165.1 of Actinomycetota bacterium. Classification (GTDB taxonomy): domain Bacteria; phylum Actinomycetota; class Acidimicrobiia; order Acidimicrobiales; family Ilumatobacteraceae; genus VFMC01. The sequence goes on along the minus strand of JBEGOE010000058.1, from coordinate 100 downwards.
CCTGCTCGGCGGCGAGGCCGACGGCGGCGAGGTCGAGCACGCGGCTGAGGACGGTCCAGCCCTCGCCCTCGGTGCCGACGAGCGTGGCCGGCGTGCCGGC
>JBEGOE010000057.1:0-2976 GCA_041182165.1 Actinomycetota bacterium | reverse complement strand
CCTTGCCGGCCTCGAGCCGGATCGCACGGGTGAGTCGCACCGACTCGAGCAGCGCCCGGTCGTGAGTCACGAGCAGCACCGTCCCGCCGAAGGCATCGAGCGCCTGTTCGAGCTGCTCGATGGCCGGCAGGTCGAGGTGGTTGGTCGGCTCGTCGAGCACGATGCAGTTGGTCCCGGTGGCCATCAGCAACGCGAGCACGAGGCGCGTGCGCTCGCCGGGCGAGAGCGACGCAGTCGGGCGATCGACCTCACCGGCGCCGATGCCGAACTTGGCGAGCAGCGTCCGGGCCTCGGGCACGAGCATCCCGGTGGCCGCCATGAACGCCGCAAGCACCGTGGCATCGTCGCTGAGCTGCTCGCGTCGCTGCTCGAGCTCGCCGACCACCACCCCCGGGCCGAACCAGCGATCGCCGGCATCGAGCAGACGGCGGCCAAGGACGACGTCGAGCAGGGTGCTCTTGCCGCTGCCGTTGTGACCGACGATGGCGACACGGTCACCTGCGCCGATGGTGAGATCGACCGGCCCGAGCACGAACGAGCCGTTTGACGCGACCGCACCGGTCAGCCGCGCCACGACATCGCCGCTGCGCGCCGTCTCACCGAAGCTCAGCCGGAGCTGCCATGCCTCGCGTGGCTCGTCGACGACCTCGAGCCGCTCCATCGCCTTCTCGGTACGGGCGGCCTTGCCGGCGAGCTGCTCGCTCTGGTTGATCTTGAACGCCTTGATGTTCTTGTCGTTGTCCGCCGGGTTCTTCTTCGCCTTGCTCGCCCCCTGCGTCGCCCACTCACGCTCGCGCTGCGCACGCCCTGCGAGGTTGGCGCGCTTGTCGGCGTACTCCTCATACCGCTCGCGGGCGTGCCGCGCCGCGAGATCCCGTTCCGCCAGGAAGGCGTCCCACCCGCCGGAGAACATCGTCAGCCGATGGGTGAACTGGTCGAGCTCAGCCATGTGCGTGACGGTGCGACGCAGGAACTCGCGGTCGTGGCTGACGACCGCCACCGGGGCGGACAACCCGGTCACCCAGCGTTCGAGCCGGGCGAGGCCGTCGAGGTCGAGGTCGTTCGTCGGCTCGTCGAGCAGGAAGACGTCGAAGCGAGCGAGCAGCAGGGCCGCGAGGCCGACGCGGGCCGCCTCGCCTCCGGACAGCGTCGACATCGGCTGATCGAGGACTCGATCGACCAGTCCGAGCTCGGCCCAGACCGGGCCCACACGGACGTCGAGGTCGGCACCACCGAGGGCGAGCCAGCGGTCGAGAGCATCGGAGTACCGGTCGTCCGAGCCGGCCTCGCCCACCGACAGCGCCGTGGTCGCAGCGTCGAGCTCGGCCGTGGCCTCGGCGACCCCGGTGCGGCGAGCGAGGAAGTCGAGCACCGTCTCGTGCTCGCTGCGGTCGGGCTCCTGCGGCAGGTACCCGATCGTGGCCGAAGCCGGTGCCACCGTCACCTTGCCGGCATCGATCCGCTGCGAGCCGGCGAGCACCCGGAGCAGCGTCGATTTGCCGACGCCGTTCGGGCCGACGAGCCCGACCCGCCATCCCGGCGCCACCTGGAGCTCGACGTCGTCCAGGATCACCGCCTTCCCGATCGTCAGCTTCAGGTTGCGGGCGTGGAGGGACGACGTCATGACCGAGCCATTCTGGTCGCGATCTCGTGCGGTTCCCGCCACGATCCGCGACCCGATGTGCGGGGCGAGAGCCGGATGGGGCCGGCAATGCGGTCGCTACGCTGGATCGCCCCATGTCGCTCGCCGGTCTGCCATCACCCCAGAGGTCCGAGCCGGGGCTGACACACGCCATCGGTGACCCGCAGGCGCTGGTGGCGGTGCCCGAGGCGGCCCGGCCGATCGCGATCGCAGCGCTCAGCACCCTCGGCGGCCGCAAGCCGCTCGTGGTGGCATGCCCCACCGGCAGCGATGCGGGTCAACTGTTCGACGACCTGTCGCAGTTCCTGCCGCCGGGCGACGTCGTGCTGTTCCCTGCCTGGGAGACGCTGCCGTTCGAGCGCGTCAGCCCCAGCGTCGAGACGATGGGTCGTCGGCTCGAGGTGCTGTGGCGCCTCCGCACACCGGACCGCATGCCCGCCGTCGTCGTCACGGGCGTGCGTGCCCTGCTGCAGAAGCTCGGCCCCGACGCGACGACCGTCGACCCGATCAAGGTGCGGCCCGCCGACATCATCGACGCCGACGAGCTGCTCGCCACGCTGATCCACTTCGGGTACCGGCGCGAAGAGCTCGTCGAGCACCGCGGCGAGGTCGCCCGGCGCGGCGCCATCATCGACGTGTTCCCGAGCACCGCTGAGGCACCCATCCGCATCGACCTGTGGGGCGACGAGGTCGACCGGCTCACCGAGTTCACGGTGAACGACCAGCGCAGTACCAGCGACCTCGCCGAGGCCCTCATCTTCCCCGCTCGCGAGCTGCTCCCCAGCGACGCCGTGCGCGCCCAGGCCGCCGAGCTGATCGCCAGCGAGCCGTGGGGCCGCGAGCAGTGGGAGCGCCTGGCCGAGGGCACCCTGTTCGACGGCATGGAGAGCTGGCTGCCATGGCTCGTCGACGCGGATGGCGACAGGGAACGGCTCATCACCAACGTGCTGCCGACGTCGGCCAAGGTCGTGCTCGTCGAGCCGCGCCGCATGCGCGACCGCGCCAACGACCTCCTCGCCGAGGAGGACGACCTCGCCCGCACGCTCGCCAGCACATGGGCCCGCGACGCCGAGCGGCAGTTCCCGCGGCTCCACGCCGAGACCGACCGGCTGCTCGCCGGCGACCAGCAGATGTGGACCATCAGCTCCACCGCGACGAACCCCGACGCCCCCATCGTCTCCGCCAGCGGGTGGGGCCCGGTCGTCGGTGACGGCGAGGGCCTCACCACGCGCCTGAAGGAACTGCTCGTCGACCGGTTCACCGTCGTGGTCGCTGCCGACGGCGACGGCTCGGCCCAACGGCTCGCCGCACTCATGCGCGACCGTGGCCTCGAC
>JBEGOE010000056.1:0-4787 GCA_041182165.1 Actinomycetota bacterium | reverse complement strand
GGAACGAGCCGTAGGTGACGAGCGTGATCGTGGTGCCGCCGGTGCCGCCGGTGCCGCCGGTACTGGCCGGGTTGCTGGCCGCTGTGTCGACGGCGTCACTGCCGCACGACGCCATGGCGAGCAGGGCGATGGCGCCGAGCGCCGTGCGGATGGATGTGGAGCGCTTCATGATGCCTCGGGGGATTTGTGGTGGGGGACGATGACGGTGAGGACGCCCTCGCGGACGCCGATGGAGACGGGGTCGCCGAGCGATTCGTTGCTGACACCGAGGGTGCTGCCCGGCACCAGCCGGGCGTCGTTCAGCGGCCACCGCGCGCCGCTGACGGCCACACCGTCGCAGGGTCCGTGCAGCGCCAGCAGTGAGAACACGCCGGCTGCCACGAGGTGCAGCACCGTGGTGTGACCCGGGTGCAGCACGCGCACCGACGAGCCGCCGAGCTCGCCGCTCACCTCTCGGCCCGCCAGCACGGGATCGCCCAAGGCGGTGAGCGCGCCCAGCAGGTGATCGAGGCGGTCGCTCGTGGCAGGGCCCAGCAGCGTCACGTGCGTGGCGCCCAGCGCCCCCGCTCGGCGCAGGGCGAGCGTGGTGTCGGTGTGGTCCTTGTCGGGGTCGTACGGCTCGATCGGGATGCCGGCGGCCCGTGCCGCGGCGAGCCCGGCGGCACTGATGCTGTCGAGGTCGCCGACGAGGTGCGTGGGCGTCAGCCCGGCATCGACGGCGGCGTCGTAACCGCTGTCGGCCGCGACGACGAGGTCGAACGACGACGTGCCTGGTGTGATCGGTCCCCCGCCGATGACGACGGCGATGTGCAGTGACATCCAGTTCCCTCCGCTGGCATTACCCAGATCAGGTTCGTGGGTCGGTGGCGGCGTCCACCCTCTCAGCCCGCCGTGTCCTGCGAGCTCCCCTTCGGTTGTGTTCGTGACTCTATCGCTGCTCGCGGTGCGCTTCGACCTGTGGCTCGGCCTCGAACTCCGGGGCGGGTGATGTGGCGCGGCGGGTGACGGTGACGACCGCAGCGAGGCCGATCACGACGAGCACCATGCCGACGATCTGGATCGGCACGATCGTCTGGTCGAGCAACAGGTAGGCCCAGCAGACGGCGAGCGCCGGCTGGGCCACCTGCAGGATGCCGATCGTGCCCACCGGCACGGTGTGCTGCGCATAGACGATCATGCCGTGGGCCAACGTGCCGGTCATGACCGACAGCAGCACGATGTACGGCACCGAGTGCGCCGTCACCTGCGTGAAGTTGCCCTGCACGAGCGTGATCGGCAGGATCGTGAGCGCGGCGATCGGCATGATCGACGCCATGATCCGTTGCACGCTCATGTCGCCGCCGCGCAGGCGCCGACTGGTGAGCAGGTAGGCCGCCCAGAACAGCATCGCTGCGAAGATCGTGATGTTGCCCGTCCACGTGGCGACGCTGTTCGACGGCACGTTGAACAGCACGATGACGAGACCGGCCAGCGAGATCAGTCCGAACCACAGCGCCCGCCCGTTGATCTTCTCCTTGAAGAAGATCGCCCCGGCCGGCACCAGGACGAGGGGCGTCAGCGTGCCAATGAACTCGGCGTTGGCGACGCTGGTCTTGGTGACCCCCGTGAAGAACGCCGTGATGTTCACCCCGAACACGATGCCCGGCACGAGCGCGCGGCGGAGGTCGGCCCGAGTGACCGTGCTGCGCTCGGTGAACCACAGGATCAGCGACCACAGGATCGACGTCAGCAGCATGCGCCAGAACGCGAGGGTGGGGCCCGGGATGCCGGCCTTCTTCACGATCGTCGAGCCGAGGCTGAAAAAGACGATCGCGAGCCCGAGCGCGACGAAGCCGAGGGTCCGGGGCGACCGGTGTGACCGGCTCACGCGGTGACGGAGCGACGGATGTCGGGCTCGACGAAACCCACGAACTCGGACGATGCGATGACGAGGTGTGCGAGGAACGCCGCGATGATTGCCTTCTTGTTGCCGTCTTGCACGGGCCTAGGTTGCCAGATGAGGGGGGAGGGACACGATGGGACTGCTCGAGGGGCGCATCGCGCTGGTGTCGGGAGGTGGTCGCGGTATCGGCCGGGCGATCTCGGAGCTGCTCGCCGCCGAGGGTGCAGCGGTGGCCGTGAACTACCGCCGCGACAAGGAGTCGGCCGACGAGACGGTGGCCGCGATCGAGGCCGCCGGCGGTGTGGCCCGGGCGTACGAGGCCTCGGTCGACGACCCCGCTGCGTGCGCCACCATGGTCGACGCCGTGGTCGCCGACCTCGGAGGTCTCGATCTGCTGGTGTGCAACGCGGGTATCGCGTCGAAGGGCCGGGGCGTGGCCGACACCGACCCCGACGAGATGATCCGCGTGGTCACCACGCACGCCTGCGGCCCGCACCACCTGTCGCGCCTCGCGATCCCGCACCTGCGGGCGCGTTCGGCCGAGCACGGCCGCGGCGACATCGTCATGATCTCGTCGGTCGCCACGTCCACCATGCAGGCGAACGGTGCGCCCTACAACATGGGCAAGGCTGCCATGGAGGCCCTCGCCTCGACGCTCGCGAAGGAGGAGCGCCCGTTCGGCATCCACGTCAACGTGGTGGCGCCGGGCCTCGTCGAGACCGACATGGGGGTGCGCCTCGCCCGGGCGTTCACCGGCAACCGCGACATGCCCGACCTGCGTGCCCTCGACGCCGTGTCGCCGTTCGGGCGGGTGTGCCAGCCGCTCGACGTCGCCAACGTCGTCCTCTGGCTGTGCAGCCCCGGGTCCGGGTACGTCACCGGCCAGCGCATCGAGTGCAACGGCGGCAGCTGATCGAGGCCCCCGACCGTCCGCAGCGCACCGCCGATACCATGGCGCCGTGAGTCCGCTTGCAGCAGAGACCGATTCGAACGTCAGCAGCCTCATCATCACGGTCACCTCGGCGGCCCACGCCGAGCTGATCGCGCTGCGTGATGCCGAACCCGATGCCGATCGCCTCGGGCTCCGGCTCGAGATCGTCAGCGCTCCCGGTGAGGACTTCCGCTACGACCTCAGCTTCGACGTCGTCACCAAGGCGGCGTTCACCGACGAGGTCCGCACGCACCCCGGCACCGATGGCGCCGTGCTCAAGGTCATCATCGCGGCCAAGGACGTCGAACTGCTGAACGACGCCACGCTCGACCGCACCGACAGCCAGGGCCTCGTCATCCGCAACCCCAACAAGCCCGTGGCCCCCATGGTCGAGGGCCTCACGCGTGACGACGAGCTGAGCGCCGAGATCGAGGCCGTCATCGCGGCCGAGGTGAACCCGGCGCTGGCCGCCCACGGTGGCTTCGTCACCTACGTGGGCCACGACGGCGAGGGCACCGCGTACCTCACCATGGGCGGCGGTTGCCATGGCTGCTCGATGAGCCGCATGACCATGCTCGACGGTGTGCAGACCATGCTGGTCGAGCAGGTGGGCGGGGTCGAGCGGGTCAAGGACCTGACCGACCACACCAACGGCGAGAACCCCTTCTACCGCTGACCTGGCGCTCGCCCGTCTCGGCACGCACCCTGCGGCGGCGCGTGTGTACAGTCCGCCCCATGTCGGGGATCGTGAGCTACGGGGTCTACCTGCCGTTCTGGCGCATGCAGCGCAGCGCGATCAGCGCGTCGCTGGGGCAGGGCGGTGGGCGCGGCACGCGCAGCGTCGCGAGTTACGACGAGGACACGACGTCGATGGGCGTCGAGGCCGCACGCCGAGCGCTGGCCTGGGCGCCGTCCGGCAGCCATCCGTCCGTCGTTGCCTTCGCCACCACCGAGCCGGCCTACGCCGACAAGACCAACGCCACCACCATCCACGCGGCGCTCGCACTCGAGTCGTCGGTGGGTGCGGTCGACTGCGTGGGGTCGGTGCGCTCGGGTGGTGCGGCGGTCATGATCGCCGGGTTCCGTGACGGCCTGGCCGTGCTGTCCGACATCCGCACCGGCCTCCCCGGTGGCGCCGACGAGTCGAACGGTGGCGACGCCGCCGTCGCACTGCTGATGGGCTCTGGGTCCGACGCCATCGCCGTGGGCATCGGGGGCGCCGAGGTCACCGCCGAGTTCACCGACCGCTGGCGCACACCGGGCGACCACCACTCGAAGCAGTGGGAGGAGCGCTTCGGCGAGCACGTGTACGTGCCGCTCGCCGAGCAGTGCGTCACCGATGCGCTGAAGTCGGCCGGCATCACCATCGCCGAGGTCGACCACGTCGTCGTCACCGGCCTCCACACGCGTGCGGTGAACGCCGCCCGCAAGGCCATCGGCGCACGGCCCGAGGCGCTCGCCGACGACCTCGCCGCCGTCGTGGGCAACACCGGCACCGCCCACCCGTTCCTCATGCTCGCCGACGTGCTCGACCGTGCGAAGCCCGGTGAGGTCATTGCCGTCGTCACGCTCGCCGACGGCTGCTCCACCTGGCTGTTGCGGGTGACCGACGCGATCTCGCAGCGCCGCCCGGCGCGCACCGTGCGCCAGATGCTGGCGGCTACCCGCGACGACCTCGGGTACGGGCAGTTCCTCACCTGGCGCGGCCAGATCCACCGCGAGCCGCCGCGCCGCCCCGAGCCCGACCGCCCCGCCGGCCCGCCATCGGCGCGTGGCAACGCGTGGAAGTACGGGCTGTTCGGGTCGCGCGACGAGGGCGGCTTCATCCACCTGCCGCCGTCACGCGTCAGCATGGCCAGCGGCGCCATCGACCAGATGGAGATGGTGCGCATGGCCGACGTTCGGGCCACCATCGCCACGTTCACCGTCGATCGCCTCGCCTACAGCATGAGCCCGCCGGTGGTGGCCCGAACG
>JBEGOE010000055.1:0-6543 GCA_041182165.1 Actinomycetota bacterium | reverse complement strand
GTTCGGCGCCGTAGCGATCGTCACCTCGTTCCTCTGACGCTCCGAACCCCTCGCCCGCGCCGCGGCATGACCGGCCGTTGACGTCGGTCATCCGTGTCACACCCCTGTCGTAGGGTTGGGGTCAGTCGTTCCGTCTTCCCCCGGGGCGTGATCGGAGCCTTGGGCTCCCTACATCGCGAATGTTCGTGCGTCGTCTGTGGTGGCGCGCGGGAGGGGGTGTGCCATGTCGGTGGTCGTGGATGATCCGGTGGTCGGGCCGGTGTTGTCGGACGATGAGGTGTTGGCGAGGTGCCGTGCGGTCGAGGCGCAGCGTCGGGCTGGGTTGGCGGAGCATCTGGTGTTGTTGCGTGAGGTCGAGCGGCGCCGGTTGTATGTCGCGGATGGGCATCGTGATCTGGCTGGGTTTGGTCGGGCCGAGTTCCGGTGGGCTGATCGTGACGCGAAAGCGCATCGTGATCTGGAGCGGTTGTGTCGTTTGTGTCCGCAGGTGATCGAGCAGTTGATGGCGGGTCGGGTGGGTGCGGCGCAGATGTTCTTGTTGGGTCGCCTGGCGCGTGCGCCGCGGGTGGGGATGTACGTCGCGGAGCAGATCGATGACTTTCTGCGGCAGGCGGGGGTGTGGGCGTTTGTGGCGTTCGAGCAGTACGTGTTTGCGTGGAAGTGTCTGATGGATCAGGACGGCCCCGACCCTGATCGTGCGCATCGGAACCGGAAAGCGACCCTCACCCAGACCGGGCTCACCGGCTTCTTGAACGTGGAGGGCCCGGCGGTCGATCACGCACGGTTGAAGGTGATCTTGGCCGAGTTCGAAGAGATCGAGTTCCGTCGCGATTGGGAGGCCGCGAAGGCGGTGTGGGGCGACCAGACATGCCCTGACCGGTTGGCGCGGACGGTGCTGCAACGCCGGTATGACGCGTTCCAGTCGATGCTCGACCATGTCACCCTGCCGACGCTCACCGACCCCGACCTCCAAGACGACACCGGGCAGGCGAACAGCGGGCAGGCGAACAGCGGGAAGGGGTCGGAGGGGCCGGTGCAGACGGTGTTGAACATCGTGATCGACGCCGAGTCGGCGGTGCACGGGTTGGAGCAGTTGTTGGGGATTTCGTTGGGTGCGCCGGTGCGGTTGCCGTTCGGGCCGGACCGGGCGTTTTGTCAGACCTTCGATGGTGATCCGATCGGCCTGCGTGACGCTGTGTTGGCGGGGATCGCGGGGAAGATCCGGATCGTTGTGCGTGGGCAGGATGGGTTGCCGACGGCGATGTCGTCGGCGAGCCGGTTGTTCACCGGTGCGGTGCGTGACGCGGTGTTGCTGACCGCGACGCATTGCACGCACCCGGGATGCATCGTCCCGGCGTCTCGTTGTCAGGTCGATCATCTGCTGCCGCGGTATCGGGGTGGTGTCACGTCGGTCTGCAACGGTGGGGGTGCGTGCGGGCATCACAACCGGTGGCGATACGCGGCCCAGGTCACCGTAGTCCGTCTCGCGGACGGCACCTTCGCAACGTTCCGACCGAACGGCACCCGCATCGCCCCACCCACCACCTGACACGGCCAACATCACCCCGGCACGAACCGCCAGCAGCCGCATCAGCGCTGAGGTGACGTCGGGCAGGGTCCCTGAGGGGCCACACTGGACGGCCATGGTTCCCCCCGACCCGCAGGTGCGCTATTTCGACGCGCGTGGCCGCCGTCGATGGCTCGCGCCCGTCCTAATGGTTGTCCTGCTGCTCGCGGCAGCCGGCGTGGCCGGCGTCCTGCTGCTGCGCAGCGACGACGAGGCAGTCGGCTCCGCTCGGGCCCGCACGGGTGACCTTCCCGCGGGCGCTCCCGCCACCGTGGCGTCGGCGCCCGACTCGGTCGTGCCCGACGACGTCGAGGCGTCGAGCGTCGCGATGATCGGTGACTCGATCACGCAGGGGTCCGAGGACGCGCTGCGCTTCACGTTCACCGCAGCGGGTCTCGACACCATCGACATCGACGGCCTGACCAGCCGGCGCATCGAGGTGGGCGGTGGCAAGGGCCAGCCGGAGTCCGGGATGCAGGCGCTCGAGCGCATGCGGGCAGCGGGCATCGACCCGGACGTCTGGGTCATCGCACTCGGCACGAACGACGTCGGCCAGTACGACGACCCGGAGGAGTACCGGCGGCTCGTCCGCGAAGTCCTCGACGCGTTGCCCGACGACAGGCCGCTCGTGTGGGTCGACGTGTACCGCGCCGACCACCTCGACGACACCGACGTGTTCAACCGGATCCTGCGCGACGAACTGGACGAGCGAAGTGACGCCACGGTCGTGTCGTGGTTCGACCAGGCGTCGACCCGCAGCGACGAGATCCTCCGCAAGGATGGCGTCCACCCCAGCAAGCAGGGCAACGCGCTGTTCGCCGGCATCGTCACCCAGGGCGTCGCCCAGGTGACCTGACCGTCACTGCCCCATGCCCGGCGTCAGGCGGTCGGCGTGCCCCAGCGGCTCTGGCCGAACCGGTACCCGACCGATCGCACCGTCTGGATGAGGTTGGCGTGCTCCTCGCCGAGCTTGGCGCGAAGACGACGGATGTGGACGTCGACGGTGCGGGCGCCGCCGTAGTACTCGTAGCCCCACACGCGTGACAGCAGCATCTCGCGCGTGAACACCTTGCCCGGATGCTGGGCGAGGAACTTGAGCAGCTCGTACTCCATGTACGTCAGGTCGAGCGGGCGGCCCATGATCGATGCCTGGTATGTCTCGAGGTTGAGCGCGAGCCCGCTGTACTCGACCATCTCGGGGCGCACTCCGTCGCCGCCGCGCCAGAAGAGGTGCTTGAGCCGTGCCTCGACCTCGGTGGGATGGAACGGGGTCAGGCAGAAGTCGTCGAACAGCTCGTTGCGGAGCTCGAGGTCGGCGAGCTGCGATCCGTTCACGAGCACCAGCAGTGGCGACAGGGGGGTATCACGCTTGCGCAGCGCACGGCAGAGCGCCCAGGCGCCCTCGAGGTCGCTGTCGCAGGCGACCACTGCGCCCGCCCATCCGCCTGCCGGCTCGTTGCGGGCCGCGTCGTCGGCGGTGCTGACACCCTTCCAACGGTAGCCCGCCAGGTCGAGGGTGCGGACGAGGTCGGGCGGCGGTGGATCGGGGAAGACCGCGACCAGTTCCATCAGAGCGCCTTCAGGTAGCGATCGATCTCGAACGCGCTGACATGGGTCTTGTACGAGCGCCACTCGTTGCGTTTGTTGCGGAGGAACCACTCGAAGATGTGTTCGCCGAGCGCCTCGCGCACGAGCGGCGAGGCCTCCATCGCCCGCAGTGAGTCGGACAGCGACTGGGGGAGCTGTTCGATCCCGAGCGTCGACAACTCGGAATCACCCATCTCGAACAGGTTCGCGTCGGCCTCGGGGGCGAGCTCGTAGCCCTCGCTGATCCCACGCAGGCCGGCGGCGAGCATGACGGCGAAGGCGAGGTACGGATTGCAGGCGGGGTCGGGCGAGCGGTACTCGATGCGGGTCGCGTTGGGATTGCCCCGCTTCGGGATCGGCACACGGATGAGGCCGCTGCGGTTGTTGCGGGCCCAACTGATGTGGACCGGTGCCTCGAATCCGGGCACGAGCCGCTTGTAGCTGTTCACCGTCTGGTTCGTGATGGCCGTGATCTCGGAGGCGTGGCGCAGCAGACCGGCCATGAACTGCTTGGCGACCGGCGACAGGTTGTGCGGGTCGTCGGCATCGTAGAACGCGTTCTCGTCACCGCGGAACAGCGACAGGTGCGTGTGCATGCCGCTGCCCTGCATGCCCTCGAGCGGCTTCGGCATGAACGTCGCGTGCACGCCGTTCGCGGCCGCGACCTCCTTCACGACGAGTCGGAACGTCATCATGCTGTCGGCCATGGTGAGGGCGTCGGTGTGCCGCAGGTCGATCTCGTGCTGGCTGGGGGCATCCTCGTGGAAGCTGTACTCGACCGGGATGCCCATCGTTTCGAGCGTGCGGATGGTCTGCTTGCGCAGCGAGCCGGCGACGTCGGTGGTGGTGAGGTCGAAGAAGCCGCCCTCGTCGAGCGGCACGGGCGCCTGCCCGCGCTCGGGTGGGGCGAAGTAGAAGAACTCGATGTCGGGTGCGACGAAGAACGTGAAGCCCATCTGGCGGGCGACCTCGACCTGACGGCGGAGCACCTGGCGGGGGTCACCGTGGAACGGGGTGCCGTCGAGGTGGTGGATGTCGCAGAACACCCGGGCCTCGGCCGCCTTCGGGTCGCCCCACGGCAGGACCTCGAACGTGTTCGGATCGGGGATCGCAAGGACGTCGCTCTCCTGGATGCGGCTGAACCCGTCGATCGACGATCCGTCGAAGGTCATGCCGTCCTCGAGCGCGTTCTCGAGCTCCATCGGGCTGATCGCGAAGCTCTTGAGGTTGCCGAGCACGTCGGTGAACCACAGGCGGATCAGGCGGACACCTCGTTCTTCGACGGTGCGCAGCACGTAGTCGCGTTGCTGGTCGAGCACGGTCATCTCCTCAGTCTTGCCGGTCGTCGACCGGGGTGAAAACGACAGCGGGGGGCCGACAAGCGCCGGCCCCCCGCTGAATGATCGGCAGCGATGCTCAGGCTGCGCCGCAGACCGCGTCGAGGATGAGGCGGGTGACCGTGTACGGGTCGGCGTTGGCGTTGGGGCGACGATCCTCGGCGTAGCCCATGCCGTTGCGGGCGACCTGCCACGGGATGCGGATGCTGGCGCCGCGGTTCGACACGCCGTAGCTGAACTTGTTGTACGGGGCGGTCTCGTGAGCGCCGGTGAGGCGGCTCTCGATGTCGTGGCCGTAGCCCTTGATGTGCAGCTCGACGCGCTTGCCGATCGCCTTGCAGGCGGCCTCGATGGCGGCGTAGTTCTCGCGCATCGCCCTGGTCGAGAAGTTGGTGTGCGCACCGGCGCCGTTCCAGTCGCCCTTGGCGGGCTTGGCGTCGAACGACACGACCACGTCGTAGTCCTCGGCGATGCGGTGGAGCAGCCAGCGCGCCACGTACATGTGGTCGCTGACCGTGATCGCGTCGGCGGCGCCGATCTGGAACTCCCACTGGCCGGGCATGACCTCGGCGTTGGTGCCTTCGATCATCAGGCCGGCATCGATGCACGCCAGCGTGTGCTCCTCGATGATCTCGCGACCGATGACGCGGCCGGTGCCGACGCCGCAGTAGTACGGGCCCTGCGGGGCCGGGTAACCGTCGTTCGGGAAGCCGAGGGGCGTGCCGTTCGGCTTGAGGAACGTGTACTCCTGCTCGATGCCGAAGATCATCTCCTGCTTGGCGTACTTCTTGGCCGACTTCTCGCACAGCACGCGGGTGTTGGTGGGGTGCGGCTTGTCGTCGACGGCGTTGTGCACGTCGCACAGCACGAGCACGTTGTGGCCGCCGCGGATCGGGTCCGGGCAGACGAACTTGGGCTGCAGTTCGCAGTCGCTGCTCTCGCCGGTGGCCTGGTTGGTCGACGAGCCGTCGAAGCCCCACACCGGCGGCGTCTTGCCGTCGGCCAGGATCTTGGTCTTGGAGCGCAGCAGCGGCGTGGGAGCCGTGCCGTCGATCCAGATGTATTCAGCTTGGTAGGCCACGAAGACTTCCTTTGAGGGGTGCGTGATACGAAGGGGCGGCCGCAATCTTGCAGCGACTCGTTGCCCGATCGTTGCATCATTGTGAACGCTGTGTGAAGGCCGGAGCGGGACCGACGCGGCGGCGGGGTGCCCGGGGGTCGTGGAGCGGGAACCGATCCTCGTCGTCACGACGTCGAACGGTCATGATCGCTCGCCCCGCCCACCTGTCCCGTCGTACGCTGCTCCTCGGCGCGATCGCCCTGCCGTCGCTGGCTGCGTTGCTTGCGGCGTGCGGCGACCCGGAGGTCGACCAGAGCGGCAGCACGCCCGACACGGCCGCTCCCGGGTCCGGCGACGACGGCACGGCACCCGGTGCAGGCACCGCGATCGAGCACCCGACCGGCGCCACCGACGCGGTCATCCGGATCACCTACGAGGGCGGCTACATGCCGGCCGGCTTCGCGTTCGTCAACACCCCGTCACTCATCGTCTCCGGTGACGGCAAGGCGTACACGCCCGGCGTGATGACCATGGAGTTCCCCGGCCCGCTCGTCGCTCCGATCACCGTGCGCACGATCACCGAGGAGGGCGTGCAGACCCTGCTGCAGCTGGCGTCGGCAGCAGGGCTGTTGGTCACGCCTCCGGAGTACCCGCGCAACGACATGATCGCCGACGCCCCCGACACCGTGGTGACCATCGAGGCCCGTGGCAGCACGTACGTCCACCGTGCATACGCGCTCGGCATCGACGCGAACGAGACCGACCCGGCCCGCAAGGTGCTGGCCGACTTCGTGACGGCGGCCACCGACCTCTCGGGCACGGTGGGCGCCGCAGCACTCGGCCCCGAGACGACGCTCGAGCCGATGGCCTACCGCTTCCAGGCGATGCCCTCCACCGAGGCCGACCTGGCCGGGATCGACCCGAAGCCGACGATCACCGAGTGGCCCGAGAGCACGGGCGTCGACCTCGGCACCGCCGCGTCGTGCGCCAGC
>JBEGOE010000054.1:0-4080 GCA_041182165.1 Actinomycetota bacterium | reverse complement strand
CGGCCTCCGGAACATGACCGAGCGGGCCCGGCTGCTGGGTGGCGGCTGCTCGGTCACGGCGAGAGCCGAGCGCGGCACCGAGCTGCGCTGGTGGGTGCCGATCAGGCATTGACCGACCACGGGACCCCGGTCCGGGTAGGACCTTGGTCCCGGGGTGTCGTGCCGTGTGGCCCTGCTCGGTCCGGGGCACCCTCCTCAAGATGGGGGCATATGAGCAGAGAAGACCGTTCCATCCTGGGTTGGGGGGCGTTCGTCGTCGCGATCGCAGCCCTCGGCATCGCACTGTTCGGGTTGGGTGACGACGCCTCGTCGAGCGCCTCGTCCGTGGGTGCCGGCAGTGCCGCACCGACCGTCATCGACGTCGAGCTCAGCGAGTGGGCGGTCACCCCTTCGATGATCGAGGTCCCCGAAGGCGGCGCCACGCTCCGAGTCACCAACAAGGGCGCCATGGTGCACAACCTGTCGATCCCGTCGCTGGGGGTGAAGACCCCCGATCTCCAGTCGGGCGAAACCGCCGAGATCGAAGTCGACGGAGCCACCGGCCAGTACGACGCCCTGTGCGACATCCCCGGCCACGCTGCGAGCGGCATGACCGCGATGGTGGTCATCGGCGACGGCATGGGCGGCGGCGGTGGTGCCATGGCCGGCGGGAAGATGGACTGGCAGACGATGGACCGGATCATGATGGACGCAGCGCTCGCGTTCCCCGCCAAGACCCAGGGCAAGGGCGGCGAACTGCTCGAGCCGACCTCGATCGACAATGGCGTCAAGGTGTACGACGTCACCGCCATGGAGGTGCAGTGGGAGGTCGAGCCGGGCAAGTTCGTCGACGCGATGACCTACAACGGCGTCGTGCCGGCCCCCGAGATCCGCCTCGAGGTGGGCGACAAGATCCGCATCAACTTCACGAACGACATGAGCGAGTCGACGGCCATCCACTTCCACGGCATCCGGGTGCCGAACCAGATGGATGGCGTCGACCCGTACAACCAGGAGGTGGTGACCCCCGGCAGCTCGTTCGTCTACGAGTTCGAGGCGCTCGAGCCGGCCATCGGCATCTACCACTCGCACCACCACGCCGAGGTCCAGGTGCCCAATGGCCTGTTCGGGAGCTTCATCATCACTGACCCGGCATGGGAGACGACCATGCCCATCCCGCAGTACCTGCAGGACAAGGGCTACACCCAGGTCGACAAGGAAGTCACGATGGTGTTGAACGATGCCGGCACGATCGGCCTCAGCCTCAACGGCAAGAGCTTCCCGGCCACCGAGGCGTACACGTTGCGCAAGGGCCAGACGATGATGGTCCACTACTTGAACGAAGGGCTCACCGCCCACCCGATGCACCTCCACCAGCCGGTGGGCTGGGTCATTGCCAAGGACGGCATCCCGCTCGACTTCCCGATGCCGGGCGACACGATCAACGTGTCACCCGGCGAGCGCTACACGGTGCTCTACAAGGCGGTCGACGCGGGTGTCTGGGCATGGCACTGCCACATCCTCACCCATGCAGAAGGAGCCAACGGGATGTTCGGCATGGTCACTGCACTGATCGTCGAGGAGTGACGCAACACCGGATTCCGGGAGGCGGCTCCCCCGTTCGTAGGAGGTCAGCGATGGAACGGTTCGAACTGCAGGCATGGGAGTGCGACAAGCTCCTCCGATCGCAGCAAATGGGCCGGATGTGCGTGATCGACCATGGCTACCCGCTGGCGATACCGGTGAACTACCGCTCGATCGGGCCCGAGGGCGACGCGCAGGTGGTCGTCCGCACGGCACCGAACACCCTGATCGGCCGTTACGAGGGTCCGGCGTCACTCGAGGTCGACGTGGTCGACCTGGTGGCGCGCACCGCATGGAGCGTCATCGTGCGGGGCAACCTCCGCCACGTCACCGGTGCGCACGGGCTCCCGGACCCCGAGCCGTGGCTCACGATCGACCGGCACCACTGGATGCTCCTCGCCCCCACGGCGATGAGCGGCCGGCGCTTCACCGGCTCGACCGGCGAGCACGGCTTCACGGTCGAGTGGGAGCTCACCGCGGGTTGATCGGTCGCGTACCCACGTGCCGGCCGCTAGCCTCCCGACCGGAGACGGGTTCGCGGACTCGACGACACGGGGAGTGGCGCAGCGGTAGCGCACCTGCTTTGGGAGCAGGGGGTCGGGAGTACAAATCTCCCCACCCCGACGAACACATCGGACCGGACCGTCTCAGGCGAGGGCAGCGCGCTTGTCGCCCTCCCAGCCGTTGCGGTGCACGAAGTCGGCGAGCGGCCGACGGTTCACGGGGCCGAACTCGGCGTCGGGCCAACCGAGCGGGATCGTGACCGCGATCTTGATGTGGTCGGGGATGCCGAGGACCTCGCGGATGGTGGGCTCGGCGGTGTTGTGCAGCGTGGTGAAGGTGGTGCCGAGGCCGAGCGCCCGCGCCGCGAGGATGATGTTCTGGGCCGCTGGGTACAGCGCCGACCAGGTGAACTGCTCTCGCGGTGACGCCGGCGGGTAGATCACCGGCCCGGTGACGAAGATGATGACCGGCGCCCGGTCGAGCGTGTCGACGAGCTTGGCCGTACCGTCGAGCATCAGCCGGGTGGTGCGGTCGGGTCGCGGCATCGCGGCCACGCGGTCGGCCATCGCGGACCGCACTGCGTCGGCGATCGGGGTCTTCCGCTCCGGGTCGTCGACCACCACGAAGTCCCACCCCTGGCTGTTGCCGGGGCTCGGCGCGCAGGTGGCGGCGTGCAGGATCCGGTCGATCAGTTCGGACGGCACCGGGTCGGGGCGCAGGTGGCGGATGGCCCGACAGGTCTCCATCGCTTCGAACACGTCCATCCCGGCGAGGTTAGCGATCGTTCACCAATGTGGCCCGCTCACTACTGTCACCGACATGGAGAACACCGTCACCCCGGCACTCGCCCAGCTCATCGATCTCACCGGCCGCAAGGCCCTCGTGACGGGAGGCGCCAAGGGCATCGGCACTGCCATCGCAGCCCGGCTCGTCGAAGCGGGCGCGTTCGTCACCGTCGCCGACCTCGACCCCGCGGGCCGCTCGACGGCAGAGGCAGTGGGTGCCGCTGCCTTCGTCACCTGCGACATCACCAACGCAGCGCAGCTCGACGATGCCATGGGTGTCGCCTCCGACGGCGGACGCCTCGACATCCTGATCAACAACGCCGGTATCTACCCCACCACCGGACCGATCGATCAGGTGACCGACGAATTCGTGCTGCGCATGCTCGACGTGAACATCCGGGCGCAGTACAGCGCAGCCCGCAACGCAGCGCGGCTCATGAGCGGCGGCGGCAGCATCGTGAACCTGGCGTCGATCGCAGGCATCCGGGGTGGCGCCAACAGCACGGCGTACGCGGCCTCGAAGGCCGGTGTGATCGGCCTCACCCGCGCCTTCGCCAACGAGCTCGGCCCGCGCGGCATCCGCGTGAACGCGATCGCACCGGGCATCATCGACACCCCCGGGGTCCAGGCCCAGCTCGGGCCGCTGAAGGCGGGTGGCCTCGACATCGACGCCGCCATCGCCGCCAACCCGCTCCGCATCGCCGGCCAGCCCGACCACATCGCACGCGTGGCCCTGTTCCTGGCGTCGGACCTCGCCGCGTTCGTGAACGGGCACACCGTGGTGGTCGACGGCGGCTCCACCGCCTGACGCTCGAACCCCTATGGGCAGCCGAGGCCGTGGAGCGTGGCGCAGCTCGGGCACAGACGGGCCGTGCCCTGCGGCGTGCTCCACGACCGTGCCTGCGGGAGGCCGCACGACTGGCAGCCGGACTCCGGCACAGGCGAGTCGGCGGGGCGGCTGTCGGTCGGCACGCGCCCACCGGACCTAGGATGCGCAGGTCGCCATGAGCTCCGATCGAACCCCCGTCCCCCGCACCGATCTCGCTGCCGCGCCGACCGGAGCCGGCGAGTGCGTCGCCTCGCTGTGGCACCTGAGCGACCTCCACGTCCTCGACGCCGCATCGCCGATGCGGTTCGAGTGGATCGAGACCCTGGCACACGACCCTCGCTGGCGGCCGCTGCTGCACATGCACCGGCCGCAGGAGTCGCTCGTGCCGTGGGCCGTCGC
>JBEGOE010000053.1:0-4509 GCA_041182165.1 Actinomycetota bacterium | reverse complement strand
CCGCGACGCCGGCTTCGAGCTGCGCCAGGAACTGCGGGTACCGCAGTACCTCGAGGTCGGCGGCATCCATGCCACCGAGGCGTGCGTCGACGATCGCGCGTATGCGGTCGCGCTCGTCGGGGTCGGTGAGATGGACGCCGGCGGCGACCACCGACCGAGCCGCCTCGTCGCACTGGTTGCGACTGAAGATGAAGCAGATCGCCGGCAGCATGCCTTCGCGGTCGAGGATGTCGACGACGTCGAGCCGTGACGGGGTGTACAGCCGCCGCCGGCCCTGCGTGCCCTTCACGCCCTTGCCCCGCGCCGACCCCCGCGAGGCCTCGCCGTCGAGCCGGAGGGCCTGCTGGTTCGGGCGCCCGCCCACCATCACCGGCAGCAGGTGCATTCGATCGTGGGTCTTGTCGCCGGCGAGATACAGGTTCTCGAGCCGCACCGGCCGGCGGTCCTCGACGATCGGCGTGGTGGGGCCGCGCACGGTGGAAATCCAGTCGGTGAGCTCGTTCGCGTTGCTGACGGTCGCCGACAGGCACACCAGCGACACCGAGGTGGGCAGGTGGATGATGACCTCCTCCCACACCGGGCCGCGGTACGCGTCCTGCAGGAAGTGGACCTCGTCGAGCACGACGACGTCGAGGAGGTCGAGGGCCGGGCTGCGCGCGTAGATCATGTTGCGCAGCACCTCGGTGGTCATCACCACCACGGGCGCATCGCCGTTGATCACGTTGTCGCCCGTCAGCAACCCGACGCCGTCGGCGCCGTAGCGGTCGACGAGGTCATGGTACTTCTGGTTCGAGAGCGCCTTGATGGGGGCGGTGTAGAACGCCCGCCGCCCGGCGCGGCGCGCCGCTTCGATCGCGTACTCGGCCACCACCGTCTTGCCGCTGCCCGTGGGGGCCGCCACCAACACCGACCGGCCGTCGTCGAGCGCGTCGAAGGCCCGGAGCTGGAACCCGTCGAGCGGGAAGTCGTAGTGGCGGATCAGCTCCGAACGGTCGGGGCGCACGGGTCCATCGTGACAGTCGTGTCAGTCGGCAGGGGCGCGGCGCAGCTTGCGCCGCTGCGCCAGGTACCCGATGAGGATCGACAGCAGGTAGAACAGCGACATCGGGATGGCCAGCGCCAGCATGCTGTACGGGTCGCCGCTGGGCGTGATGACGGCGGCGATGACGAAGCACGCCAACAGCGCGTAGCGCCAGCCCTTCAGCAACGTCTGCGGGGTGAGCACCCCGATGAGCTGCAGCGCGACCAGCAGCACAGGGAACTCGAACGCGATGCCGAACGCGGCGACCATGAGTCCGACGAGACGGACGTACTGACCGACGCGGAATGCGGCCTGCACGTCCTGGCCCGACCACGCAATGAGGAACTCGAGCGCCTTCTCGAGGGTCCAGTACGCGATGTAGCCACCCAGGGCGAACAGTGCCACCGACGAGAACACGAACGGGATCGCGTACTTCTTCTCCTTGGCGTGGAGCGCCGGCACGATGAATCGCCACGCCTGCCACATGAGGACCGGCAGGGCAAGGATGATTCCCCCGTACGTGGCGATCGAGAGCCGTGTACTGAAGCCCTCGAGCGGATCGGTGAAGATGAGGCTGCCGTTGGTGATGCCGCAGAAGTCGGGGCGCTCGGCGCAGAGGTCTCGATAGGGCTGGAGCAGGAACCCGAGCACCCGGTCGTACGCGGCGAGGATGACGATGATGCCGAGCAGCACGGCGAGCAGGCTGCGGATGATGCGACTGCGCAGCTCGGCGAGGTGCTGGGTGAGCGTCATCCGGTCCTCGGGCGTGGCCACCGTCGGCTGATCGGAGCGCTTGAACGGCGTCTTCATTCGGGTGACGAGCCCTCGTCGAGCGTGACGGTCGGCTGCGGCCACGCGGGCGCCGCGAACGGCGGTGCGTCCCCGAGGCCGGACGGTGTCTGCGGCAGCGACGGTGTCTGCGGCAGCGACGGTGTCTGCGGTGCACTGTCGGCGGGCGGCGGCGGCACGACAGGGGCAGCGGGGGCAGGTCGGGCAGCGAGCACACGGGTGAGCGGCAACGGCGTCGACGCGCTCGGCGCCGCTGGCAGAACGGGCTCCGGGATGATCGGCTCCGGGATGATCGGCTCCGGATCGGGCACCACCGGCTCGGGAATGATCGGGTCGGGAATGATCGGCTCCGGATCGGGCACCACCGGCTCGGGGATGATCGGCTCGGGGATGATCGGCTCGGGGATGATCGGCTCGGGCACGGCCTCGTCGGCCGACATCGTCGCCAGCACGACGGGCAGGGTCTCGGCGACCTCGACGACCGGCTCGGACGGAAGGGTGATGGTGGGCGGGGCCGACCGGATCGGCGGCGCTGCTGACGCCGGGTCGGTCGACTGGAACGGCGAGAGCGTCGGCGGGGCATCGCCGGCGGGCTCGGCTGGCTCGGCTGGCTCGGTTGGCTCGGCGGGCGTATCGGCCGTGCTGGCGGGCACCTTCGTGTCGGGTGTCAGACCGCCCATGACATCGAAGCTCGCAGCCTTCTTCAGCTCGTCGGCGGTGGCCCGCATCTCCTTCATCGGCTCGTCGAGGGCCGACTTCAGCTCGCTCTGGAAGCCGGTCGCCGCCTTCTTGAACTCGCCGTAGGTCTGCGAGAACTTGCGCACGGCTTCCGGGAGCTTCTCGGGTCCGAGGATGATCAGGGCGAGCAGGAGCAGGAACACCATCTCGCTGCCGCTGAAGTTGAACACGGCGGGGAGTCTAGAAGCACCCGTGGCAAACTGCCTGCTGTGCAGCAGCGCCTCCCTTCGATGCTCGACGACCCGATCACGTTCGCCCACCGTGGCGCGCGTGCCCACGCTCCGGAGAACACGCTCGATGCATTCGCGCTCGGGCTGAAGCTCGGCGCCACCGGCCTCGAGAGCGACGTGTGGCTCACCGCCGACGGCCACGTGGTGCTCGACCACGACGGCGTCGTCACCTCACGGCTGCGCAAGCGGCCGATCGCCGAGATCAACCGGGCCGAGCTGCCCGCCCACATCCCCACGCTCGCCGAGCTCTACGCGCACTGCGGAACCGCCTATGCGCTGTCGCTCGATCTCAAGGACCCGCGGGTCGGTCAGGCGGTCATCGACGTCACCCGCGAGGCCGCCCCCGCCATGGTCGAGCGGCTGTGGCTCTGCTCCCCCACCTGGCAGAGCCTGCTGCCCCTGCGCGGTCAGGGCGCGAAGCTCGTCGACTCGACCCGGTTGTCGCGTATCAAGGAGGGCCCCGAGCGTCGGGCCGCCACCCTGTCCGGCGAGGGCATCGACGCCGTCAACATGCACCACACCGACTGGAACGGCGGTCTCGTCGCGCTGTTCCACCGGTTCGAACGCGTGACGTTCGGCTGGGACATGCAGTTCGAGGACGTGCTCCGGCCGTCGTTGCGCATGGGCCTCGACGGCGTGTACAGCGATTGGGTCGACCGCATGATCGACTCGTACCGGGCCGAGATCGGATCGCCTGTGCCGCCGCCGGTAGCGGGCTGCTAGAGCCAGGCCCAGTCGCTGGTGGGCCAGATGATGACGAACGCCCGCCCGATCAGCATGTCGTCCGCCACCGCACCGAACACGCGGCTGTCACTCGATCGGCCGCGGTGGTCACCCAGCACGAACACCGAGTCGTTCGGCACGGTGACCTCGGCTTGATCGGCACCGCAACCGTCACGTTGCTGGATCTCGGGGTCGATGTACGGCTCTTGGAGCGGCCGGTCGTCGATGTAGACGACGCAGCTCTCGAAGCGGATGCGCTCGCCCGGAAGGCCGATGACCCGCTTGATGAGGTCGCGCTCGGTGGTCGTGCTGTCGAAGCGCTTCAGCACCACCACATCACCGCGCCGGGGGTCGTGGAGGCGGTAGCTGAGGCGGTTGACGAGCACCCGGTCACCGTCGTGCAGGGTGGCGAGCATCGACTCACCCTCGACCGCGAACTGCTGGACCACGTAGGCCCGGACGATGAAGGCGGAGGTGACGGCGACAGCAACGACGATGATCCACTCGACGACCGGGTTGAGCTTCTTCTTCGCCGGGGCCTCGGCGGGCGTCGAGGCGTCGCCGCTGCTCATCAGGTCGCTCATGCGGGCGCAACGGTATCCGGCCGGGCCAGCAAGTCGACACTGCGCGCCGCGGCCGCACCGACGGCACGGAAGAAGCCCGGATCGTCGGCAGGCCCCCTGCCCATCGTCGTCACGGTGAGCCGAGCGGCGTCGAGCGCCGCCACCACGTCGGTGGGCTCGATCACGAGCGCCCGATGCTGCCCGAGAACGGCGGCCTGTGCGGCGAGTTCGGGCGGTACCGGCACATCGAGGCCGATGGCCACGAGCGCCAACGCCGACCTGGTGTGGTGGCTGATGCCGCGGTGACGCTCGCGCGCATCGGCGCTGCTGGCGCGCACGATCGGCACCGGCACGCCGCCGAGCCGTTCGACGGCTGCCAGCACGGCCGCCACCTCCACCGAGGTCGTGCCGAGGGTGGTGTCGGTGCCCACCACGCCGGGTCCCA
>JBEGOE010000052.1:0-2978 GCA_041182165.1 Actinomycetota bacterium | reverse complement strand
GTCGACGAGGGCGAACTCGCCCTCGCCGGGCGGCACGCGGTTGGTGAGGCAGTCGGTCAGGTAGTCGGGCTGCTGGGGGGCGACGGTGCCGTCGTTCCACTGCGTCGCCACGACCTTCTCGCCGGGGATGGCGCGCAGGTCGTCGAGGTCCGCGGTCGAGCGCGTGAAGTGCCACGAGTCGACGCACAGCCCGCCGTTCCCGCGATCGGCCTCGGTCACGATGCGCAGCGCGGTCGTCGCGTCCTCGATGTTGGTCATGCTCGGCACCCACTCGAGGCCGACCATCAGCCCGTGGTCGGCGGCACGGTCGCACAGTGCGGCGAAGCCCTCGGCGGCCCGGTCGAGCGGGCCCTCGGCGTCGCCGATCACCTGCACGTACCGGCATCCCCAATGCGCGGCCATCTCGTAGGCGAGCACCTCCTGGGCGCGGCACGCCTCGTCGGCGCCGGGCACCGCCCAGCCGCGCAGGGTCTCGATGTTCGCGACCACCAGACCGGTCTCGCGCAGCGCCTCGTCGACCCGTTCGAGCTCGGCCGGCTGCTCGCGCAGCGTGGCCCACATGCCGAGGTACAGCCCGAGCGCCGCGTAGCCCGCTGCAGCGGCGGCGTGCACGCGGCCGACGACGTCGTCGGTGCGGGGCCGACTGAAGTGGTCCCAGATCAAGTCGTCGGTCCCGAGTTCGCGCGCGGTGCGGCGGGTGGTCGTATCGGTCATGCACGCAGTCTCGTGCATCCGGGTCGGTCGATCCGGGTCGGTCGATCGGGGGCCGGGGTCATATGGTGCAGAGATGTCTGATGTGCGCGACGTCCCCGCCGTTCCGGTCGCCGCACCGGGTGCCGCCCGTGCCCCCGGTCCGACGCTGCACGAGCAACTGCTCGCTGATCCCACCACGCCGCCGTGGCCGTTGCTCGAGCAGGCGCCGATGTTCCTGGGCGACGAGGACATCCCCTACACGAACTACACCTCGCCCGAGTACGCCGTCGCCGAGCACGATCTGATGTGGGCCAAGACGTGGCAGTGGGCGTGCCATGTCGACCACATCCCCGAGGCGGGCGACTACTACGTCTACGAGGTGGGGCACCACTCGGCGCTCGTCGTGCGCGCCGATGACGGCTCGATCAAGGCGTACTACAACGCGTGCATGCACCGCGGCACCCAGCTGCGGATGCCGAGCACGTGCGGCTTCGCGCGTGAGTTGAAGTGCCCGTTCCACGGCTGGACGTGGTCGCTCGACGGCAACCTCATCGACCTGCCCGACCGCTGGGACTTCCCGCACGTGGGCGACGAGTCACACCGCCTGGTCGAGCTGCCGGTCGACACCTTCGCCGGTTTCGTGTGGGTCAACTTCGACCGTGATGCGCAGCCGCTGCACGACTATCTCGGCGTGCTGCCCGCGCACTTCGCCGAGTTCGGCTTCGAGGACCGGTACATCGAGACCCACGTCCGCAAGCGCCTGCCCTGCAACTGGAAGGCCGGTATCGAGGCGTTCCTCGAGGCGTACCACGTGCGCGAGACGCACGCGACCGGCCAGCTCGGCGACGAGGTCACGACGCAGTACGACGTGTTTGCGCCGAACGTCAGCCGCTTCGTCCACACCACCGGCATGGACAGCCCGCAGCGCCCGAAGCCCCGCACCGAGCAGGAGCTGCTCGCGCACCTGACGCGCAACCTGCGCGCCGGCATGCCGCCGCTCGAGCTGCCCGAGGGCATGCGCGCCCGCGACTTCTACGCGAAGTACGTGCAAGCCGAGATGGGCAAGGCCTACAGCCGCGACTTCTCGACGTTCAGCGAGTCGATCACGCTCGACTCGATCGAGTACTTCCTCTTCCCGAACTCGTTCTTCTTCCCGGGCCTGTCGCTGCCGATGGTGTACCGCTTCCGGCCCGACAAGGACGACCTCGACGCGTGCTACTTCGACCTCCTCATCCTGCGGCCCCGCCCGCTCGACGGCGAGGCCCCGCCGCCGCCGGACGTGATGGAGCTCGACGTCGACGACAGCTACACCCTCGCCAAGGGCCTCGGTGGTCTCGGCCGGGTGTACGACCAGGACACCGCGAACATGGCGGCCCAGACCCGCGGCTTCCGGTCGAGCGTGAAGCGCGGGCAGACCCTCGGCAACTACCAGGAGTCGCGTGCCCGGCACCTGCAGCAGCGGGTGCGCGAGTACCTGACCGCCGGCGGCGTGTAGCCGCCGAGCTGAGCGGCGGTCAGCGCCAGATCGGGTCGGGGGTGCCGGCGCGGCCGCTCGGCACGTAGCTGCCGCCCATCGGCTCGCCCATCGTCTCGACGTGCGACCAGTCGTTGCGCAGTGTCCGCTGCGCGATCAGCCACACGCCGCCGCGATCTTCGAACCGGTCGATGTAGCGACCGCCGAACACATGGAGGCGCCGACCCTCGGGCGTGTCCTCGACGTGGTGGGCGAGCGTGTACGACTCGACCAGCGCCGAATCGCCGTGCAGCTCGATCAGCACGTTGCTCAGCCGGTGCGTGGTGGACACGAACTTCTTCTGCAGCGACCCGAGCGCGTGCTCGACGAACTGCTCGATCGTCAGTGCGTTCGGGCCGTAATCGACGAGCATCGCACCCGGGTGGAAGGCCGAGGCCACCGACGGGCCGTCGAGGCGGTCGATGCCCCGGCAGTAGCGCTTCAGGGCGTCGTCGATGGCGGTGCGGATCTCGAGCTCGGTCATCTCGCGGACGCTAGTGACGCTCCGGCGAGCGGATCGAAGGCGAGCAGCCCCCAGCCCCTACGCTCGGCCGCATGTCCTCGGAACGTGTCGAGCTCGGCGACCTCAGCGATCTGCCCGACGGGAAGATGCGCGTCTTCCCCGACCTCGGCAGCCACGGTGTGGTGGTGTGCCGCATCGCGGGCACATTGCACGCCGTCACCGACAACTGCTCGCACCGCGACGCCACGCTGTCCGACGGTCGGCTGCGCGGCCCGCTGATCACCTGCCCACTCCACGGCGCGCAGTTCG
>JBEGOE010000051.1:0-5848 GCA_041182165.1 Actinomycetota bacterium | reverse complement strand
CGATGCGGCGCGCGTCGGTGACCGTCCGGACGTCGGTGAACGGCAGGAACTCGAGGCCCACCACGAGCCCGTGGTCGGCGGCGCGGTCGCACAGCGCACCGAACGCCTCGGCGGCCGCTGCGATGTCGTCACCGGCCGGCCCGATCACCTGCATGTACCGGCAGCCGAACGCGTCGGCCATGCGGTGGGCAATGGCCTCGCGCTCGTCCTGGCCGACACCGAGCGACGGGATCACCTCGATCTCGCGCAGCCGGATGCCGTGCTGGTCGAGCAGTTCCTGGATCGCTCCGGGGGCCATGCCCTCGGCCTCGAGTTGCGCGTAGTGGCCGACGAACAGTCCGATGCCGTCGAAGCCGTACTCGGCGGCCAACCGGATGCGCTCGTCGATCGGGTGCGTGCGCGGCAGGCTGAAGTGGCTGAGGATCAGCTCCCTGGTCATGCGGCCTGGTTCACGGGTGCCTGGATCATGGATGATGGAACTCGACGGGGTTCGCGAACAGCGCTGCGGTGTCGGCCGGTGTCTCGGCCCGCACCAGATCCTCGACCCAGGTGTGGAACCGCTGGCACGGGCCCTCGTTGCGGCCGAACACGAACTCGCTCTTCACGCCGGTCTTGACGGCGCGCTGGATGCGGTTGCCCGTGTAGTAGTCCTCGTCGCGCACCACGTGCAGCAGGAAATCCATCTGCTTGTCGATGGCGGTCATCTGCTCTGCGTCGGGCTCGAACGTCGCAAGGAAGCTCTGCGTGGTCACCGACGTCTCGGGCGTGTCGCCCGGGAAGAGCTGCGAGATCATGTAGAGCTTGCCGCCGGCGTCGAAGCTGGCGATCGAGATGTGCGGAAAGATCGTCCACACGCCCGACACCATCTTGGTGACCTGCCACTCGTCTTCCGGGATGTCGGCGAAGGCGAGGTAGCGCTGATCGGGCTGCACGTTGCGCTGGTGCGGGCCCCACGCATCGTTGATCGTCTTGTTGTTGTAGTCGGGGCCGAAGGTGTTCTTGTGCAGGATCGGCAGGTGGTAGAAGTCGAGGTAGCCGTCGTAGGCGAGCTTCCAGTTCGGGCCGCCGACGCTCTGGCGCCCGACGAACGTGCAGTGCTCGAGGTCGAGGTGCTCGAGCATCTCGCCGTAGCCGCACAGGAACTCGTCGATGTCGAAGTGCATGCCGGGCGTGATGCCGCCGAACACGATGCCGGCGCGCTCGGCCACGGGCAGCGGCGTCAGGCCGTGACAGCCCATGTCGATGTCGCCGAAGTTCTGCTTGTCGAGCATGCCGACGAGCGCACCCTGCTGGTCGTAGCTCCAGGCGTGGTACGGGCACGTGAAGCGGCGCGACACGCCGGTGCCCTCCTCCATCACGATGGCGCCACGGTGGCTGCACATGTTGACGAACGAGCGGATCCGGCCGTCGTCGCCGCGCACGAGCAGCACGGGCATGCCCATCACGTCGAGCGCCTTGTACGAGTGCGGTTCGCGCAGCTCGGCGCTGAAGCCGAGCACCAGCGGGAGCCGCCGGAAGATGCGATCCATCTCGAGCTGCCAACGCCCGGGGTCGTAGTAGTTCGTCGACGGCACGCGCATGACGTCATCCTCGAGCGGGACCGTGCCGTGCTGCGCGTGTGCGATGTTGCGCTTCGTCAGTGCGACGAGTTGTTCCCTGCTCATGATGTCCTCCTCGGACGTCTCGATGCGGAGTGTCAGACGGCCTTCGGCGGGGTCTCGATCAGGCGGTGGTTGCCGATGACCGGACCGGCGACCCAGCCGACGAGCTGCGGGTCGCACTCGCGGACCTCGCCCTCGATCCACCGACCGTTGCGGGCGAACTTGCCCCACTTGTCGCCGGCGTGGACGATGACGTTGCCGTCCTCGTCACGCTCGTAGAGCTCGCGGCTGAACGGATGACGGATGCCGAGCATCAGTTGACCTCCAGGTACTCGTCGATCTTCGCCTGCATCCAGCGGACCTTCGACTCCTGGTAGTTCGCCAGCGTGACGCCCGGCTTGCGGGTGCTCTCGAGGCCGCTCTGGACCTTGGGCATGTTGAACAGGTCCTGGTCGAACACCTTCGCCAACATGCCGAGCTCGGGGGCGTCGGAGAAGTACTCGAACTCCTCGAGCCAGTGGATGTCGGCGGGCGGTGGGCGCTCGCCGCTGAACGGGGCCAGGAAGAGGACCTCCATGATCGACGTCCGGTGGTCGTCGCCGTTCGGGCGGAAGCGGTACACGATGCGGTTGAACGCCCCCCACGGGTGGAAGTTGGGGAACACCGTGTAGTCGATGCTGTCCATCATCTCGGCGTCACTGAGCGAGTCGACCCATGCGTCGCCGGCGACGGGGCGCCACCGGTCGCGGCTGGCCTCCGCGGCGACGGCGCGCATGGTGCCCTGCTCGGGAACACGCAGCGGCAGGTCCTGGTCTTCGCGCACGTCGAGCATGGCGCGCATCATCTCTTCCTCGGTGGGCGTCCAGTCGAGCAACGGGCTCGCGGTGCCGGCCGGCGTGATGACGCGGCTGAAGTTCTCCCAGATGTCGACCTGGCTGTTGGTGTCGCCGAGGTACGGCATCACCTGCGGGTGCGTGGCGTTCACGTGGAAGGCCTCGCAGAACGCCTCCTGGGCGATCTTCCAGTTGGCCGGCACGATCTTCGCGATGTGCGCCTGCTTGTAGCGGTTGGCGAGGTCCCACACGGCGAACTGCTCGACGATCTCGCCGAGGAAGTCCTCGAGCGGCTCGGCGTCGGGGTCGGGGTTGATGAAGACGAAGCCCGCCCAGGTGCCGACCTTGCACTGCGGCAGCTTGAACTCGGACGCACGGACGTGGTCGAAGTCCCACGCCGCCGGCGCATCCTTGAACGTGCCGTCGAGCTCCCACGCGAACCCGTGGAACGGGCAGCGGAGCTCGACGCAGTGGCCGTCGTAGTCCTTCAGCTGCCGGCCGCGGTGGAGGCACGCGTTCGGGTAGGCCTGGATGGTGTCGGGCGCCGAGCGGACGACGATGTACGACGACGTCGCGATCGTGTACACATGGTGATCGCCGACCTCGGGGATCTCCTCCTCGCGACAGACGTACTGCCACACGCGGCTCCAGAGCTTCGCCTTCTCGAGGTCGTGCCACTCCTTGGTGATGTAGCGATCGATCGACACGTCGGCGCTGCCCAGGTACTTGGGCGATTCGAGCCGCAGCACTGCGGGCACCGCGTGCGTGTCGGTGTCGAGCAGCTCCTGGTAGCTGATACCGGGCGAGCGGGGTGCGGGCTTGTCCGAGCTCATGGTCTCTCCGATCGACCGGGCCGCCGAACGGCAGGCGCCATTATTGACTTACGAGTCAATAATCTAGCGCAATCGGGGTCTCCGGTCGAAGTCGGAGCACCGTCAGAGCACCGTCGGAGCACCGTCGGAGCACCGTCGGAGCACCGTCAGAGCGTGCCGCCCGCCCACCAGACCTCGAAGCGCGGCAGCGCCGCCGCCGAGACGAGCTCGACCAGCATCGCCGAGCCGGGCGGCTGGACGTAGGTGTACGTGCCGAACCCCTCGTCCGGCGAGCACTGGGCCAGGCGCAGCGCCCACCCGGCGTCGATGCAGCGCTGCGTGTCGCCGGCGATGTCGTCGGACCACAGGCCGACGTGGTGCAGACCGGGGTGCACGCTGCCGTCCCAGACGCTGCCCGCCGGCCCCTGCAGGAGCTCGATGTGCTGGGGCCCCTCGCACGAGTAGGTGAAGTGGAGCTCGAGGTGCTGCTGGCCGTGCTCGGGGGTCCAGGCCGGTTGCCCGGTCACCGTCTTGGGCGTCGCCCACGTCACCCCGAGCGCCGGGCCGAGCTCGTCCATTGCGGCACGAAGGTCGGGGACCCGGATGCCCGTGTGGTAGATCCGCTGATAGTCGATCATGCGCTGCTGCTCCTTCAGATCGTGGTGGTCGTCGGGCCGGCGGGCGAGCCGGCGAACATCGCTTCGGCGTCGAACCCGATGCGGGCGTCGGGCACGATCTCGATGACCACGCGACCGGGAGAGTCGAGGTGTGCCACGAACGCGTCCTGCTTGGCCGTGTCGCCGGGGCGCACCTTCTCGGCGAGCGCCCGATACATCCACGTCCTCGTCGGCTCGTCGTCGTGCACGATTGCGTTGCCCTTGTAGGTGACCGCCTGGCTGATGCCGATGTCGGTGCCACGGCTCGACACCGCGATGGCCACACGGGGCCGTGCCTCGACGGCGGGCACCCGCTTGCGGCGCCGGGTGCACGTGAGCCAGAAACGCCCGTCGTGGTGGACGTAGTTCATGATGACGCCCACCGGGTCGCCGGCCGACGTGCTCCACATGAAGCAGCACTCCGTCTGCGTGGCGAGCAGCATCGCCTCACGCTCGGATGCGAGGGTGAACATCGAGACGTCCTCGTAGCTGTCGATGTACTGCTTGCCGACCCCGTCGGCCGCGCGCTCCTCGGTCATGGGCGAAACCTATCGCAGGGTTAGTTTCTGCCCATGAGCCGACCTCCCCGAGCCGCTGTCTTCGATTTCGGCGGCGTGCTGATCTCACCCATCGTCGAGAAGGTCGCGCTCCTGGCTGCCCGTCACGACACCACGGTGCACGGCCTGCTCGAGGTGCTCCTCGGGCCGAAGGCGTCGGGCGATCACCCGTGGCACCGCTGCGAGCGCGGCGAGCTCACCGTCGCCGAGATCCAGGGCGGGCTGCAGAGCCCGTGGGCCGACGAGGCCGGTCTCACCCTGGTGGGTGACGAGATCGACCAGCTGCTCGTCCCCACCTACCGCGTCATCGACGAGATGATCGAGCGCGTCCGCGAGCTGAAGGGCCGCGGCGTCCGCACCGGACTGCTGACCAACACGTTCCTCGAGTTCCGCCCGAAGATGCAGGAAGACATCCCCTTCGAGCTCTTCGACGCGGTGATCGAGTCGTTCGCCGTGCAGGCGCGCAAGCCCGAGATGCCGATCTACGAGGCCACCGCGGCCGCGCTCGGCGTGGGGCACGACGAGATCGTCTACCTCGACGACTTCGACCAGAACCTCGAGCCGGCCGTCGCGCTCGGGTGGACGGTCATCCACGTGACCAGCCCGGCCCAGGCCCTCGCCGAGCTCGACCTCCTGTTCCCGTGACCCTGGGTCAGGCGCTCGTGTAGAGCACCATCGCCTGGCGGGTGTCGAGGTACTCCTCGAGCCCGGCGATGCGGCCGTCGCGCACGCAGAAGCGGATCATCGCCGGCATCGCCAGCGGACCGCCGCAGGCGTCGCCGGTGAGGACGTGCTGCTGCACGAAGCCGTCGGGCACGAGGGCGCGGCGGATCTCGGTGTACCGCAGGTTCGACACCCGCCGGTGCAGGTCGGCCAGCGTGGCGAGATTCTCGTCGACGGTCTGATCGCGCTGGTCGAAGTTGTGCCAGATCGTCGCGTCGGATGCGTAGATGGCCCGCACAGCCTCGACGTCACCGGCGGTGATGGCGGCGACCAGGCGGTCGCCGAGGTCGTGCATCTCGGTCTCGGTCAGCGACATGGTTCGACCGTAGCGGGCGGTATGGGGTCGGCCGGCTGCTTGGTCACGGTGTCACCGACGCCGATGCGGCCGCCGACGACGACCGACGCGCAGATCCCGCGCAGCCGCACGCGCGTGCCAGCGCCGCCGTTCACCCAGCGGTCCGCGGCCAGGCCGAAGCGGCGCGTGAACTTCGCGCAGCCGGTGTGCGGCTTGGCCGTCACCTCGAGGACGGCCGACCCGCTCTGCAGCCGGGTGCCGGGCGGCAGGTTCGCGGGCGACAGGTCGAGGTCGACGCAGAGCTGGTCGCCGGCGAGCGGCACGCGCACGTCGTCGCCGGCCACCAGTCGGGCGCAGCGGATGTTCATGAT
>JBEGOE010000050.1:0-4125 GCA_041182165.1 Actinomycetota bacterium | reverse complement strand
GCACGGGCTGCGGGGTGGGGATCGACGCGTTGGCATCGCCCATCGCGGCCCACGCGACGAGACCACCCTTCAGCACCGCATGGGGGCGCACCCCGAAGAACTTCGGCTCCCACAGCACCAGGTCGGCCAACTTGCCGACAGCGACGGAACCGACCTCGTCGTCGAGACCGTGTGCCACTGCGGGACAGATCGTGTACTTGGCGACGTAGCGGCGGGCACGGTGGTTGTCGGCCTCGCCGTCACCGGGCAGGGCCCCACGGCGGCGCTTCATCACGTGCGCTGTCTGCCACGTGCGCAAGATCACCTCACCGACACGACCCATGGCCTGCGAGTCGCTACCGATGATCGAAATCGCACCCATGTCGTGGAGGACATCCTCGGCAGCGATCGTGGACGGCCGGATCCGGCTCTCGGCGAAGGCGAGGTCCTCCGGCACCGACGGGTTCAGGTGATGGCAGACCATCAGCATGTCGAGGTGCTCGGCCAGCGTGTTCACCGTGTGCGGACGCGTCGGATTCGTCGACGACGGCAGCACGTTCGCGTGCGCCGCCACGGTGATGATGTCAGGGGCGTGGCCGCCGCCCGCTCCCTCGGTGTGGTACGTGTGGATCGACCGGCCGGCGATGGCGGCCAGGGTCGACTCGACATAGCCGGCCTCGTTCAGGGTGTCGGTGTGAATCGCCACCTGCACGCCGGTGCGGTCGGCCACGGTGAGGCACGCGTCGATGGCGGCGGGCGTGGTGCCCCAGTCCTCGTGGAGCTTGAATCCGCCTGCACCGGCGAGCACCTGCTCGTGCAGGCCGTCGATCGACACGGTGTTGCCCTTGCCGAGCAGGACGACGTTGACGGGCATCCCGTCCATCGCCTCGTGGATGCGAGCGAGGTTCCATGCGCCCGCCGTCACCGTGGTCGCCTTCGTGCCCTCGGTGGGACCGGAGCCGCCGCCGATGATCGTGGTGATGCCCGAGGCAAGCGCCTCGTCGACGACCTGCGGGCAGATGAGGTGGACGTGGCAGTCGATCGCCCCTGCTGTGAGGATGCGGCCATTGCCCGCCATGACGTCGGTGGACGGGCCGATGACGAGCGCCGGGTCGACGCCGCTCATGGTGTCGGGGTTCCCGGCCTTGCCGATACCGACGATGCGGCCGTCGCGGATGCCGATGTCGGCCTTCACGATTCCCCAGTGATCGAGGATCAACGCACCCGTGATGACGAGATCGGGGGTGCCCTGGGCGCGTGTGCGGCCCGACTGGCCCATCGATTCGCGGATGACCTTGCCGCCGCCGAACACGGCCTCGTCGCCGTAGCCGCACAGGTCGCGCTCGACCTCGATGACGAGGTCGGTGTCGGCCAGGCGCACGCGGTCACCGGTGGTGGGGCCGAACAGTTGCCGGTACCGGGTCCTGCTGATCTCAGCCATCGAGCGCTCCGTTCGTCTCGCCGCGCAGGCCCTGCACGATGCGGTCGCCGCCGATGTCGACCAGGGTGACGGTGCGCTCGAGGCCGGGCTCGAACCGCACCGACGTGCCGGCCGGGATGTCGAGCCGCATGCCGCGAGCCGCCGCGCGGTCGAGCTGCAGCGCCGGGTTGGCCTCGGCGAGGTGGTAGTGCGAACCCACCTGCACCGGCCGGTCACCGGTGTTCACCACGGTGATCGTGATGGTGCGGGCGCCGTCGTTCAACACGATCGTCCCGTCGGGGCCCCACACCGCACCGGGAACCATCGGAGCGCTCATCGGATCGGCTGGTGCAGGGTCACCAGCTTGGTCCCGTCGGTGAACGTGGCCTCGACCTGCACCTCGTCGACCATCTCGGCGATCCCGTCCATCACGTCGTCGCGGGTGAGCACGTGGCGCCCGGCCTCCATCAGGTCGGCCACGGTGCGGCCGTCGCGAGCCGCCTCGTACACCCACGACGTCAGGATGGCGACCGACTCGGGGTAATTGAGCTTGAGGCCACGGGCACGCCGCTGCCTGGCGACCTCGGCGGCCACGTGGACGAGCAGACGTTCCTGTTCGTGGGGGGACAGGTGCATGTGCGGCATCGTAGGAGCGCCCAGGTTTCGGGCGTGTTTCCGTCCGGGCGGCGATCAGAGGAAGAGCATCTTCAGCGCCACGGCGATGCCGAAGGCGATGACGACGGCACGCATGACCTTGGCGTTCAGGCGACCCGCCACCATCCCGCCGAGGTGCCCACCGACCAGGCTGGCCGGGGCCATCACCGCGGCGAAGCCCCACTCGACCTTGCCCGAGAAGACGAAGAAGCACGCAGCGAGCACGTTGATGACGAACGACAGCACGGTCTTCAGCGCGTTGAGCTTGGGCAGTTCGTCGTCGAGCAGCAGGCCGAGCACGGCCAGGAGCATGATGCCGAGACCGGCGCCGAAGTATCCGCCGTAGATGGCAGCCGCGAACACGGCTGCCATGAGGGGCACGGAGGCCGTGGGGTGCTGGTGGCTGCGATCGGAGAAGACGAGCCGCTTGATCCCGTCCTGGAAGCCGAGCAGCGCGCATGCCAGCAGGATGAGGAACGGCACCATGTTGCGGAACACGGCCTCGGACGTGACCACCAGCAGGATCGAGCCGATCAGGCCCCCGAGGCCCGCCACGGGCAGGAGGCGGCGCATCTTGGGGCGATGACCGTGGAGCGCCTCACGCTGGGCGAACGCTCCGCCGAAGTAGCCGGGGCACAGCGCCACGGTGTTGGTGACGTTGGCGGCCACCGCCGGCACCCCGAGGCCGACTAGCACGGGGAACGACACGAGCGTGCCACCACCTGCGACGGCGTTGATTCCGCCGGCGGCCAACGCGCCTATGCCGGCGAGGACGAGATCGATGGTGGACGGCACGGGGCTCCCGGGGTCGGACGAGACGCCGAATGTAGCGACGGCGCAGGGCCAGCCACTGGTCGACCAGGTCAGCCGGGGCGCACCTCGGTCAGTTGCGGACGAGCCGGCCCGGGCGCTCGCCGGTGTCGGTGTCGAGCAGGCGCGTGGGCGTGCCGTTCACGATCGTGGCGAGGTAGCCGGTGGAGGGCTGCAGGATGCGGGCGCCGCCGGCCGGGAGATCACGGCGCATGTGGGGCGCCTGGATCGCGAGGTGCTCGAGGTCGATGACGTTGATGTCGGCGCGCTTGCCGACCTCGATGCTGCCGCGGTCGGTGAGGCCGTAGAGGTCGGCGTTCGTCTTCGACAGCTTCCGGACGATCAGTTCGAGCGGCAGCCGCTCGCCACGGGTGCGGTCGCGGACCCAGTGGGTGAGGTGGAAGGTCTGCATCGAGCAGTCGCAGATGAAGCTGACGTGCGCGCCGCTGTCGGACAGGCCGCTGACGGTGTCGGGGTGGAGCAGCATCTCGCGGCTCGCCTCGAGGTCACCCTTCGAGAAGTTCGACCCGAACACCGAGTAGAACGCTCGGCCGTCGTCCTCGAGCAGGAGGTCGTACATCAGTGATTCCGGGGTGACGCCCTGGGCGGCGGCCATCTTCGCCACCGACTGGTCGCGCGTCGGCTCGTAGTCGATCGGGAAGCGCAGCGAGTAGGTGGCCGGCAGTGCTCGCGCGTAGAGGCCGACGACCGATGCCATCGATCCGGCATGATCGCTGGGGACGCTCCGCTCGGACAGGATCGCTGCCTTGATCTCGGGGCTGCGCATGGCTGCGGCGCGCTCGGCGAGCGGCAGGTGGGCGAGCTCGGCCAGGTAGGTCGGCTTGCGCATGAACATGTGGTACGAGTCGAGGCTCGTCATCACGGTGACGGCGCGGGGCGCGATCTGCGGGCGGAGTTGTGCGCCGTTCGCGTTCTCGAGTGACACGGCGGCCAGCACCTCGCGCCAGTGGTCGACGTCTTCCGAGATCTGCACGACGGTGAAGGTGACCGGACGGCCCGATCGGCGGGAGATGTCGGCGAGCAGGTGCACCTCGTCGATCGGCTTGGCCCGCTCGCCGCCGAGGGCCTCGAGCGTGCCGACCGTGCCGGCGGGGATGGCCTCGAACACGCCGTGGCCCATGGCGTCGGCGATCGCCATCAGCTCGTCGGCAGCGGCGAACGTGCCGGGCACCGGCTTGCCGGACAGCGAGCGGTGGCCGATGGTGCGCGACGTCGAGAAGCCGAGGGCACCAGCCGCCATC
>JBEGOE010000049.1:0-2893 GCA_041182165.1 Actinomycetota bacterium | reverse complement strand
GGCTCAGACTGCGCACTCCGAGTCGCCGACCTCGGCCACGAACGGCCCGGTCTCGTCGTAGTCGCTGTAGAAGTCGGGACCGTCCTCGAAGGTCGGGAACACGTCGAGGTCCTTCAGCGACTGGCCGATGGCGGCGGCGCCGCCGGCTCGGTCCATCCAGGTGCGGAACGACTCGCCGGCCACGCGCTCGGCGGCGAACTGCCGCACGACCCGGACCACGGCCTGCGGGGCTGCCTTGGCGGGCAGGCGGGTGGCCTTCTCGCCGAAGTGGATCTGCTCCTGGCCGACGTAGCCGCCGAGCAGCATCTGGTAGCCGGGGGCCGACTTGCCGTGCGCACGGCGCTCGGCGCCGAAGAAGCCGATGTCGCTGGCGTGGTGCTGACCGCAGCTGTTGGTGCAGCCCGAGATGTTGATGCGAACGCCACCGACCTCGGCAAGGCCCTCCTCCTCGAGCGCATCGCCGATCGCCTTGGCGAGGCCACGCGACTGGGTGACCGCGATGTTGCACGTGTCGGCACCGGGGCAGGCGACGACGTCGCGGGCGAGCTCGGCGCCGGGCCGGGCCATGTCGATCGCCTCGAGGCGTGCGTACAGGGTGGGGAGCTGCGCCTCGGTGAGGCCGCGGAAGACGACGTTCTGGCGGTTGCTGAGGCGGACGTCGGCGCCGAGCTCGCGCTGGATGCTGGCGAGCGAGCGGAACTGCGACGCGGTGATGTCGCCGAGCGTCGCGTAGGCGACGGCCGACACCGTGTTGTTCGCCGTGCCGCGCACGACGCTGGCGGCGACCCAACGGCCGTACGGGTCACGCGAGGTGAGGGCGACGGCCACACCCTGGCCGACGGCGGTCGCCTCGGTGGTGGCGCTGCGGCCTGCCGGCGCGTCGCCGGCCTTCGCCACGATCTCGGGGATGCCGCCCGGCCACGACGACGAGGCGGGCAGCGTGTGGCGCACCTTCAGCACGCGGCGGCGGACCTCGTCGATGCCGAGGTTGGTGACG
Organism: Actinomycetota bacterium; assembly: GCA_041182165.1. Lineage (GTDB taxonomy): Bacteria > Actinomycetota > Acidimicrobiia > Acidimicrobiales > Ilumatobacteraceae > VFMC01. The sequence goes on along the minus strand of JBEGOE010000049.1, from coordinate 1,896 downwards.
ACCCACTTCAACCGGGCGCGCAGCTTGTTGTCGCGGTTGCCGGTCTGGTCGAACACCCGCAGCACGGCCTCGATGGTCGGCAGCAGGTCTTCGCGGCTGGTGAACTCCTCGAGTGCGAACGCCGGGTGAGGTGTCGCGCCGAGGCCGCCGGCGACGAAGACGCGAAAGCCGTTCTCGACCGTGCCGTCGGGCAGCGTGCGGCTGGTCGCCACGACGCCGCAGTCGTTGAACATCGCCTGGCCGCAGTCGGTGCTGCAGCCGGAGAAGTTGATCTTGAACTTGCGCGGCAGGCGCTGGCCGAGCGGGTTGCGGACGAAGTGCTCGAACGCCGCCTCGGCCCACGGGGTGACGTCGAGGAACTCGTGCGGGCATGCGCCGGCGAGGTGGCAGGCCATCACGTTGCGGACGGTGTCGCCGCAGGCCTCGCGGCTGGTGAGGCCCACCTTCGCGAGCTCGCGCATCACGTCGGGCACCTTGGTGAGCTCGACGAAGTGGATCTGGACGTTCTGGCGGGTGGTGATGTGGCCCCAGCCGCGGGAGTACTCCTCGGACAGGCGACCCATCAGGTCGAGCTGTTCGGGCGTGATGGTGCCGGCGGGCAGCTTGATGCGGACCATCTGGTTCGTGCCGCCCTGCCGTTGGCCGTAGACGCCGTTGTTCAGCCGCATCACCCGGAAGACGTCCTCGGAGATCTCGCCTGCGAGGTACTGGACGATGGCGCGCTCGAAACGATCGATGTCTCGGTACTGCTCGTCGGTGAGGTCGCGAGCGACCGGTACGACAGGGGCGATGCCCATGGGACCTCCAGGAGAACGACAGGTCATGCAAATGATGACCTAGGTGGTCAACATTACACGGCTGTGCCCGATCCGGCCACCGATCAGCAGGGATGTCGCGTCGACTTCCGATCGAACCGGGTCGATGTCGGTCATTCGCGCGTGTGCGAGAGTCGATATCGTCGCGGTTCCGGAGGTGGGGCGATGCGGCGTGCAGCGTGGGCACTGGTGGTGGGGTTCGGCGTGGTCGCGGGGTCGGGCATGGTGGCGTGCTCGGGCGGTGCGGGTGAGGTGGCGCCCGTGAGCCTCGAGTCGGTCGTCCCGCCGCTGCCCTCCGCTGCGACGTCGCCGTCGACCACGGGGGCGGCGACCACTTCGGTGGCGACGCCGGACACGGTGCAGCCCGACACGACGCGGCCGAGCACGACGTCCCCCGAGCTGACCGGCCCGGTGTTCTCGGACGCGCTGGGGGTGAAGGTGGCGACAGCGCCCGGGGTGAACACCCCCGGTGACACCCGGCAACTGCTGCCCGAGGGCCTGTACGTCCACATCGCCTGGACCGCCGACCCAACCGACCCCAGCGTCTTCACCGTCCAGCCCGACGACATCCCCATCCTCGAGGCCTACGCCAACGCCGTCACTACGTTCTACGGTGCTGCTCTCACCAATGTGATTACCGACGACCCTGGGTTCGACGAGTTCTTCCTCGACGGAGGCGCAAAGTTCGATGATGCATTCGCCAGGCACCGCGAGGCCCAGGAAGTGCTCCGCATCGGCACGGGTGTCGTTCTTCGGCCTTACGTCCTCTCCGATCAAACAAGTGCAACGACGGCCGTGGTACTCGACTGCACCCTGGGTGACAGCGGGTACACGGTGGGGGTACCCCTCGAAGCCAACGGCATGAAGCCTGATGGAACCGTTGCCACCTTGTCGCTTGTCGGCGGCAAATGGCTCATTGACAAGGTGAGCAACGAGGCCCGCGCATGCGTTTGAAGTACCTCGTGTTCGTCGCTGCGGTCTTGGTGACGATCTCCTGGGCGAAGGTGGCAACAGCGGGTGATATCGGAGACGCGTCAGGGGACAAGCCGCCGCCTGTGTTCGTGGGGTCGGCGCGGTCGGT
>JBEGOE010000048.1:0-4745 GCA_041182165.1 Actinomycetota bacterium | reverse complement strand
GGTGGCACCGCCGACACCGGCGGAGGTCACCGCAACGGCTGCGTTGGTGCCGATCTTGATGCTGCCGTCGGTGCCCGTCAGCGCGACGCCGTCGATGCCGAGGCCGAGCAGGGTGTTGCCATTCGTCACGCGCACCGTGGCTGCGGAGCCCTCCTGCACCGTGGTGAGCCTGAGCCGGCCCGACCCGTCCACCGACGCGGTGGCCCCGCCGCCCTGGGCGTCGATCTGTGACTGGATGGCGGCGGTGAGCTCGGCCTGGGTGTACGTGCCCTGCGCGAGGTCGATCGACCGGCCCGACCCCCCGACGTCGAAGGCGAAGGTCCGGTCGTTTGCGCCGACCGTGACCGAGCTGCCGAGCGCGGCGGTGCCGGTGCGGATGGCTGCCGTGGTGGCCTGGGTGACCGTCACCTTGTAGCTGCCGGCGGTGACGCCGGCGCCGACACCGACGGTCCCGAGCCCGATCTTCGAGGTGGTCGTCGACACGGCCAGGAGTGCCGCCGACGTGACCGTCGACGTGGTGGCACCGACGGTCGATCCCGTGCGGATACCGTGCGCCTGGGCCAGTTGGTCGACGGTGAAGCTCACGGATCCGACACCTGCTGCGGGTCCGAGCGTGGCGCTCGCCACCGCGCTGTTCGAGACCACCGGCGAGTACTTGGAGACGCCCTTGGTGAGCAGGGCGTTCGATGCGGCCCTCAGCGACTCGACCGAGTTCCTGAGACGGCCGACCGTGTCGCTCTTGAGCTTGGCGGCAGCCTTGCGCTCCTGGATGGCGCTGATCGGCTGACGCTCGATGTCCATGAGCTGTCTCACGATCGATGCGGTATCGATCCCCGTGCTGCTGACTGACATGTGCGTCTCCTACTGCCTCGTGCTCGAAAGCCGACGAAGGGGACCCGGCGCATTCGCCGGGCCCCCCTCATCGAACATGCTGACGATCAGCCGCGCAGGAGCGACAGGATCGTCTGTGGGATCTGGTTCGCCTGGCCGAGCATCGCGGTGCCGGCCTGCTGGAGAACCTGGTTCTTGGTGAAGCTGACCATCTCGGTGGCCATGTCGAGGTCGCGGATGCGGCTCTCCGAGGCCATGAGGTTCTCGGTGGTGACCGAGAGGTTGTTGATCATCGACTCGAAGCGGTTCTGGATCGCACCGAGGGTGCCTCGGTTGGACGAGACCGACGAGATCGCCGCGTCGAGCGACGTCAACGCTGCTGCGGCGCCGGCGTCGGTGGTGACGTTGATGCCGCTGATCGCCAGCGCTGTGGTCGAGACACCCTGGATGACCAGGTTGATGGTGTCACCGGAGTTGGCGCCCACCTGGAAGGTGCCGCCGGAACCGGCGGCTGCCGTGACCGCCGATGCGGCCGTGAAGCCGAACGACGCCAGGGCGCCAGCGGTACCGTCCGCAACGGCGAACGTCTGGCCGTTGGTGAGACCGCCCACGTTCATGGTGAGTGCCACACCTGAGCCCTCGGGGGTGGCCACCATCGACACCTGACCCGCAAACGCACGGTTGGCCGTGATCGCCGAGGCAGCGAGTGCCGTGTTGATGGCACCCGAGATGACGCTCGCCGCCTGAGAGCCGGTCACAGCCGAAAGGGCCGTGAGCGCCACCGTGACGGCACCGAGGCCGTTGATGTTGATGGTGAAAGTGTTGCCTGCCGTCAGCGTGATCGAGTTGTCGATGTCGAAGCCGGTCTTCATCGCGGGCGTCACACCGAACGTGCCGCCGAGGAGGTTCGTCGCACCGAACCTCGTCGTGCTGGAGATGCGGTCGATCTCCGTCGACAGCTGGGTGATCTCGGCCTGAGCCGCAGTACGTGCCGCCGCATCATTACCGCCGGTGTTGGCGGACTGGACGGTGAGGTCACGCATGCGGTTGAGCATGGTGTGCACTTCGTTCAGGGCGCCTTCAGCGGTCTGCACGACCGAGATGCCGTCCTGAGCGTTGCGGGAGGCCTGGCGAAGACCGGAGACCTGAGCCCGCAGGTTCTGGCTGACCACGAGGCCGGCCGCATCGTCGGCGGCACGGTTGATGCGAAGACCGGAAGCGAGCTTCTCGAGGTTCTTCGACATCATGCCGTTCGTCGACGTCAGGTTGCGGCTGGCGTTGGTCGCCATGATGTTCTGGTTGATGCGCATTGTTCCCTACCTCCGTGTGGGGTTCTGTTGAACGGGTTCCAATCCGTGGAACCCGGCCCATTGCTGGGCCCCCTTCATCGTTCGGCGGCAGGATCGGGCTGCCAGGGGTTGAGGCCGCGACCCCCCGCACATCACCCGGAAGTCACCCTTGACGGCCCGGCAGGGGCCGCCGAAAACGGCGAAGAAGGGCCCGGCGTTGCCGGGCCCTTCTTCGACGGTGGTCGACGTGATCGTCATCAGCCCCTGAGCAGCGAGAGGATCGACTGCGGCACCTGGTTCGCCTGTGCGAGCATCGCCGTACCGGCCTGCTGGAGCACCTGCGTCTTGGTGAACTTCACCATCTCGTCGGCCATGTCGAGGTCGCGAATGCGGCTCTCCGAGGCCTGGAGGTTCTCGGTGGTCACGGCCAGGTTGTTGATCATCGACTCGAAACGGTTCTGGATCGCACCGAGCGCCCCCCGGCTCGAGGACACCGTTGCGATGGCCGCGTCGAGGGATGTGATCGCGGCGGCAGCGCCGGCGTCGGTGGTCACACTGAGCGCGTCGATCGCGAGCAGCGTGGCCGAGACGCCGGGCACCGAGAGCGACACCGTGTCGCCCGAGTTCGCGCCGACCTGGAAGGTGCCGCCGGAACCGGCGGCTGCCGTGACCGTCGATGCGGCCGTGAAGCCGAACGACGCAAGTGCACCGGCGGTGCCATCCGCCATCGTGAACGTCTGGCCTGCGGTCAGACCGCTCACGCTGAGCGTGAGCGCGACGCCGGAGCCTTCGACGGATGCCGTCATCGAAACGTCACCCGCCAACGCTGAGACGGCGGCCGTGGTCGACGCGGCGAGTGCGGTGTTGATGGCACCGCTGATCACCGAGGCGGCCTGTGCACCGGTGCTGCCGGCCGCAAGGGCAGGCAGCGCGACGGTGACGGCACCGAGTCCGTTGATGTTGATGGTGAAGGTGTTGCCCGCAGTCAGCGTCACCGAGTTGCTGGTCAGGAAGCCGGTCTTCATCGCGGGCGTCGAGCCGAACGTGCCGTCGAGCAACCTGCTCTGGCCGAACTTCGTCGTGGTCGCGATTCGATCGATCTCCGTCGCCAGCTGGGAGATCTCCGACTGCGCGGCGTTGCGCGCCGCGACGTCGTTACCGCCCGTGTTTGCTGCCTGGACAGCGAGGTCGCGCATGCGGTTGAGCATGGTGTGGACCTCGTTCAGGGCGCCCTCAGCGGTCTGCACGACCGAGATGCCGTCCTGAGCATTGCGGGAAGCCTGCTTCAGGCCGCTCACCTGTGCACGCAGGTTCTGACTCACCACGAGACCGGCGGCGTCGTCCGCCGCACGGTTGATGCGCAGACCCGACGAGAGCTTCTCGAGGCTCTTGCTCATCATGGAGTTCGTGTTGGTCAGGTTGCGAGACGAGTTCGCCGCCATCAGGTTCTGGTTGATCCGCATGTTGTGGTTCCTCTACTTCCGTGTCGGTTTCATCACGGGCCCCGTCCGTGGAGTCCCGGGCCGTTTGGCGGACTCCACTGTTCGTCGATGACCGGATCCGTCTAGGAGGTCGAAAGAAATTGTCCGCGCCCTGTCTCGACGGCCCCGTTCGGCGGCCGTCAGGCCTGCGTCGGGCGGTACTCCCAGTGCCACGGCTCGCGCGGCACCGCCTCGACGAAGCCGTACTTGTAGGCGTTCGCCCGCAACCAGCCGGCCGTCGCCGAGTCGGTCACGTCGACATCGACCGCGAGACCCCACCCGTGGTTCGAGGTGCCCGGCACCGCGGCGTAGCCGCCCTCCGAGTACAGGCCCTTGCGCCTCACAAGATCGACCTGCTCGTCGTACGAGCGGTACGAGTCGGTGAGCCGCAGGTCGATGCCTTCGGCCTTGGCGTCGATGACCGCTTGCTTCCAGCTCTCGGCCGCAGGCGGGTACAGCCGGTGCCCACCCTGGCCCACGGGCTCGAGGACACCGGGAGGGAGCGTTCCGTTGCCGTACGCGGCGAGGTGCTCGGGCACCGGCATCGGGCCGTACCCACCGATCTTGCCGATGCTCGCCCCCGGCAGCCCGGTGGCGACGTACGACGAGCTCGACGCGATCTGGTAGCTGTCGCCACCCCCGGCCGCCATGCCCAGTGCAGCGCCGCTGGTCTGCACCTGGATGAGAGCGAGCTGATAGGCGGCGCCGAACGGCTCGAAGTCCGGGTCGGTCGGCGTGACGCGCTCCAACAGCGCCGACTGGTCGAGCGACGAGGTCAGGTCGTTGACCCGTCCGGGAGCGAACCGTTGCAGGATCGCACCGATGCGGGCCTCGACGCCGATGATGGGCGGCAGCGGCATGGCTGCGGCAACCGTCCGGTCGGCGCTCCTGCCGTCAATCAAGCCTTTCACCCAGGAGGTGACCTCCAGGGCTCCGTGGGGCGCGACAGACTTGCAGCCGTCGGGGCGGGCGGCCCCGCCACCGTCGAGGAGACCCTGTTGCACCACTCACGCCTCATCGCCGTTCGCGCCCTCGTGGCCATCAGTGCCGCCGCTGCGCTGGCGGCCGGCACCGCCTCGTGCGGCGGCGACGGCGACGGCGCTGCCGACACCACGACGGTCACCACCGTTGCCCCGTCGACCAG
>JBEGOE010000047.1:0-3112 GCA_041182165.1 Actinomycetota bacterium | reverse complement strand
GTGTACGTGCCGGCCGCCGGATAGGTGTGCTGGGCCGTCAGACCGGAGGCGGTCTTGCCCGGGCTGAAGGTCCTCGCGTAGGTCAGTGCGCCGCCCTCGGGGTCGGACGACGCCGACGCGTCGACCGCCACCGTCAGCTCGGTCGGAACTGCCGTGATCGTGGCGACCGGCGCCTGGTTCGGCGGCGTGCCGGTGCGGCCGGCCACGAACAGCCTGGCGACGGTCTCGGGCGAGACGGCGTACGGGAACACCGCGGCCTCGTCGATCGACCCGGTGAAGGTGTTGTTGGTCGGCGTCGACGTGATCGCCGACAGCTGGTCGCCACCCACCCGCCAGAACCCGGCGTACTGGGCGCCACCGACGACGTTGGGCACCGTGCCCACGAGCACGCCGTCGACGTAGAGCTTCATGTCGCCGTTGCCCAACGTTCCGGTGACCTGGTGCCACTGGCCATCGTTGAGCGCCTTGTCGGACGTGACCGCCACCTGGTTCACGGTGGTACAGGTGGGGTTGCAGAGCTGCGAGGTGCGCCGCACGGCGAAGGCGACCTTGCCGTCGTTGCGCATGAAGAGCAGGCGGTCGGCCATGGTCGACAGGGCGGTGCCCGAGTTCCCGAAGCCGATGATGTGACCGCCGGTGGCCGTGTTCGTCTTGATCCACGCCGTCACCGAGAACGAGTCGATCGAGTCGCGGCGCGTCTTGCCGATGGCCCGGGCGGTCGTCGCTCCGTTGAATGCCGTGGCCCCGTCGGCGTCACCGACGACAGCCCCGGCAGCCGCCGTACCACCCACGATGGTGAGGTCGTCGTACCCGGCGAGGTCGGTGCCAGGCGTGGCACCGAGGCGCCAGTAGGCGAGCGGCTTCGCCTCGAGCACGGCGAGCGGATACGACTGGGCGCCGGTGGCCCGAACCTGGACGTCGACGAATGCCGATGGCACCTCGTTGCCCGACGAGTCGGTGGCGAGCACCCGGTAGCTCTGCGTCGACCCGGGGGTCAGGCCCCTGTCGGTGAAGCCGAGCGTGGGCAGCTGCCAGAACGGCGCCGTCTCCTGGGTCGTGTAGATCTTCTTCCAGTTGCGGTAGAGCGTGTAGGTGAGCGTCGCGTTGTCGCGGTCGTGGTTGGCCGGCCACGTGATCCGCACGGTGCCGGGCTCGGTGGAGACCGCCCGGGGGACCCACCCGGCGCCCCACAGCAGCGGCTGCTGCTTGCCTGGCGCCAACGGGGCACGAGCGAAGCGGACAAGGCCCTGCTGCCCGACGTAGTTCACTGCCGTGAACTCGCCGGCGACGACGACGTAGTCGCTGTTGCCCGTGACGTGCCACCCCGCCTGACCGGCGATCCGGCCCGGCGTGAACACCGGGTTCCACACGAGCAACGAGGGCGACGGGTTGCCGGCGAAGCTCGGGTACCCGACGGTGTCGGGCGCGACGCGTCCGGTGGCAGCATCACTGAAGGCCAGCGCGTAGTACCACCTGCGCGGCGAGTACTCCGGGAAGCCGCCGATGTTGCCGCACGAGTGCGCGTGCCCGACGGTGTACACGGCCTTCGAGTCGGACCAGGCCGAATACGTGTCACCGTGGCAGTCCTGCATCCAGGTGACCTCGCCGTTGCTCCAGCGAGCCGAGAACGTCCCTTCGAAGTTGCCGGTGCCGCCGAACCAGTACGCGGTGCCGAGCACGCTGTCGCCGTTGGTCGTGAGCGAGTTGACGGCCGAGCGGTTGCCGGCGTTGCGCACCGAACCGTTCACGAGGAACTGCTCGGACGCACCCGTGACGGCGTTGACGGAACCGAGCCCGAAACCCGGGTTCGCGCTGCCGTTCAGCGCCGTGAAGTTCCCGCCCAGCGCCACCTTGTCACCCGACGGCGACACCGCCACGGCAGCGACCGAACCACCCGTCACCTGCGGCGCCCAGGCGAGGAGTGCGCCCGTCGTGACATCGAACGCGGCGATCTTCCCACGGGCGACGCTGCCCACGGACGCGAAGTCACCGCCGACGTAGAGCCGGTTCCCGCTGAGCGCGAGCGACGTGACCGTGCTGCTGATCGGCGGTGCGAACGGCAACAGTGCGCCGGTGGCCGTGGAGAACGCTGCCACGCGCATCCGCTGCTGGCCGTTCACCTCCTTGAACACGCCGCCGGCGTACAGCGTCGTGCCGTCGGCAGACGCGACCAGGGCGCGGACCTCGCCGTTCAACATGGGGGCGAAGGACGTGATGAGGTTGCCGGTGGTGAGGTCGTACGCGAGCAGGTTCGAGCGCGCAACCTCGTTCGAGCCGAGCGGTGACCCGGCCGGGCGAGCCTTCGCGAACCTGCCGCCGACGTACACGGTGTTGCCGACGACGGCCTGCGTCCACGCCACGCCATCGATCTGCGCTGTCGGCAGCGCGTCGGCCGTCACCGTGGGCGGGTTGCCCACCGCGGTCGGGTCGATGGGAGCGATGTCGGCATTGCCCTGCGGGCGGTCGACCACCACGACGACCACACCCACGAGAACCAGCAGCGCCGCCAGGAGCAGCCGAGGATCGAGCACCGTCCGCCGGCGAGAACCTTCCAAACCGTTCACCAATGCACCTCCGACACGCATCCGGGTTTCATGACAGTGTGTCGAACGGAAACGGCCGCTGTTTCTGGGAACCGTCAAGATGGCAGGCCGGAAGGTAGGTCGTACGACCCATCACCCCAGCGTGCGACACCTGCGGTGCGTGGGCACGCGCAGCACGTGAGATCCCGGGCGTCCGGTCGCCGGGCTCGCCGCTCACCGGGCTCACCATCAGACGGTGCCGGCGAAGACCGCCGGTGGTGTGCCGGGCACCACGCTCACGCTGACCACGACGGCCGACGGGGCTGCCGGAGCAGAGAACACGAAGGTGCCCGTTGCCGACTGGCCCTTGCCGAGCATGCCCGTCATCACGGTCGATGCCGAGGACACACCCGACATCGGCTGGTCCTCCGGGCCCACCGAGACGTTGACCTCGGTGGTACCCACGTCGAGTGACGACGCGGTGCGGTTCGTCACCAGCACCACCACCTGATAGCCGGGACCCGACACCTCGCCGGGCAGCTTGCCGACGACGTCGACACGCGTGACGCTCGTGATGTCGATCACGACAC
>JBEGOE010000046.1:0-2825 GCA_041182165.1 Actinomycetota bacterium | reverse complement strand
CCCGCGGCCCCCGTGGCCTACGTCCCCCGCATCGGCCGAGTCGGCCGGGCCGGGCGCGCGGGCGTCGCCATCACCCTCGCCGAGCCGCGCGCGCAGCGGTTGCTCGCCACCATCGAACGGCTCACCAAGCAGAAGATCGCGATCGAGAAGGTGCCCACGGTCGCCGACCTGCGTGCCAAGCAGATCGAGACCACGATCGCCACGCTGCGCGATGCGCTCCAGACCGACGACCTCGAGCGGTTCGCCCCGGTCATCGAGGCGCTCGGCAGCGAGTTCGACGTCACCCAGATCGCGCTGGCCGCGGTGCGGTTGGTGCACGAGGCGGGCGGCGCAACGCTCGACGAGAAGGAGATCCCCGACGCGTCGGCTCGGCCCGACCGGCCAGACCGCGCGAAGCAGGACACCCGCCCCGGCCGCGACAAGCCGTGGGAGAAGCGCGACCGGCCCGAGCGCAGCCCGGTCGAGAAAGGCGCCGTCAGCTCCGGCACCGGCCGCCTCTACATCGGCGTCGGCCGCAAGGACGGCGTCCGCCCCCAGGACCTCGTGGGCGCCATCGCCAACGAGACGAACCTCGTGGGCCGCCAGATCGGCCCGATCAAGATCGCCGAGCACTTCTCGATCGTGGGCGTGCCCGACGAGACCCTCGACGACGTCGTCGAGACGCTGCGCAAGTCGACCATCAAGGGCCGCAAGGCGACCATTCGTCGCTACGTCGAAGACCGCTGACCCGTCGGCGCCCGGCCGTCAGGAGGCCGTGAGGTCCTTGGCCAGCCGCAGCCCTGCGACCCGATCGGGCTCGGTGAGCGCCTGCATCGCCAGCTCGAAGTCGGGCAGTGCGTACACGGCGCCGTCGTCGGTGATCATGACGTAGCGGTCGAAGCCGGCAAGGAACGTGCGGTCGTGGCTGACCGCGACGACGGTGCCCTCGAAGCCCTCGAGTGCCTGTTCCAGGGCCTCGGACGACTCGATGTCGAGGTTGTCGGTGGGCTCGTCGAGGAGGAGCACGTTGTGGCCCTCGATCTCGAGGCACAGGATCTCGAGGCGAGCCTTCTGCCCGCCCGACAACGTCTGGAACTCCTGCCGGGCATTGGTGCGCAGCCCGTAGCGGGCAAGCGCCTTCATCGACTTCTCGTCGTCGAACAACCGGTCGCGGACGATCTCGAAGCACTGCCGCCCGCGCCAGTCGGGACGGTCGTTGATCTGGGTGAAGGTGCCGACCGAGGTGCGCGGGCCGAACTGGATGGTTCCGGTGTCGGGGTCGGCCGTGCCGGCCAGCACGCCGAGCAGGTGGCTCTTGCCCGTGCCGTTGGGGCCGATGAGGCCGACCCGCTCGCCATGGTGCACCTCGTCGGAGAACGGCAGGAACAGGTCGCCGATCGACACCTGGTCGAGCTTGGCCACGCGCCGCGCAGCGTCGGCACCGCGGAGGCGGACACGGATCTGCTGGTCGGCCACCGGCGGGGGAGGCGGGCCGGCGGCGACGAACTTCTCCCACCGCGTCTCGGCAGCGTTCGCCTTCGTGGCGTTCTTGAAGTTCTGCGCGGCACGCGTCTTCATCATCTTCATGTGCTGGAAGAGCCGGCGTTCCTCGTCGTTCCACCGCTTGAGCTCGTCGCCGAGCAGTTCCTGCCGCTTGGCCCGGGCGTCGGGGAAGGTCGCGTACGAGCCGCCGTGCGTCCAGCTGCCCGAGCCCTCGATGACCACGACCTTGGTGGCCGCCCGCTCGAGCAGGGTGCGGTCGTGGCTGACCATCAAGATGGTCGAGCGGCACTGCCGGAGCTGGTCCTCGAGCCAACCGCGGGTGGGGATGTCCAGGTAGTTGTCGGGCTCGTCGAGCAGCAGGACGTCGGCGCCGGAGGTGAGCAACAGGTCGAGCACCAAGCGCTTGCGCTCGCCACCCGACAGCTCCGAGACGAGGCGGCGCGACATGTCGTCGACCTTGGTCTTCACACTGCGGTGGGCCGCGGCGTCCCATCGCTGCTCGAGCTCGTAACCGCCGAGGTCGCCCCAGTCGGCGAGGGCAGCCGCGTACCCCATGCCGTCATCGGTGCCGTCGGCGAGGGCCCGCTCGGCCGCCACCAGCGCCCGGCCTGCCACGCGCAGCTGGGGCGGCGCGACCTCGATCAGCATCTCGCGCAGGGTGTCGGTGGGCCGTGACATGCCCACGTCCTGGGTCATCGAGAGCATCGAGCCGCCCACCGTGGTGCTGCCGTCGTCGGCCTCGAGCTCACCGGTCAGGATGCGCAGGATGGTGCTCTTGCCGACACCGTTGGCGCCCACGAGCGCGGCGTGCTCGCCCGGTGCGACGCCGAAGCTGACGTCGAAGAAGAGCTGATCGGCCCCCGGGGGTGCGTACGCCAACTCGGACACGACGATGCTGCTCACGACAGCGAGTATCGCAACGGGCAGTCTCCGAGACACCCTCCCGCGCCCGAGAAGGTCCCGAGCCGGCGCCGGAACCGACCGCCCCTCGTTTGGGGGCAGTGGTTGTCGGGTACGGGTCGATGCTCGCATGTTGCCTCGTCGCCGATCGTCTCTCTCCGCGCCCATGTCTCGCCGCGCCGTCGTCACCCGGCGTGACATCGCCGACCTCCGGCCCGTGCAGCGCGACGCCGTGCGTGCGGTGAGCGCGGGCCGTGACACGGTGCTGGTGATGCCCGCCGGTGGCGACAGGTCGGCTGCGTACCAGGTGGCAGCAGCAGCGGCGACCGCCCGGCCGGTGGTCATCGTGAGCCCGTTCATCGGGTTGCTCGACGGCGACCTCTCGTCGGCCGATCGTCGTCGACGACTGGCACACATCGCCGAGGGACAGGTGCGGTGCATCG
>JBEGOE010000045.1:0-3677 GCA_041182165.1 Actinomycetota bacterium | reverse complement strand
GCACGGCCAACAGGCCGACGATGCCGGCACCCATCGCGAAGGTCGCCTTCGAGGCGAGGAGCGACAGGATGACGTGGTCCTTGCGGGCGTACGAGAACGCCTCGTGCATGTCGGCGATCGGGCGCATCCGCTGCGCCACCGGCGCGTCGGGTGCACGCTCGGCCTGCATCGGCCGGCGGATGAGCGACACCACCGCCGCGGCGAGCACGAACGACACGGCGTTCGCGATGAAGGCCACGTCACGGCCGAACACGCTGGCGACGACCCCGCCCAGCGCGGCGCCCACGGCGAGCATCGCACCCCAGAGGGAACCGAAGAGCAGCGACGCCTGCTTGAGCTCGTCGGGGTTGCGGACCAGGTTGGGCAACCCGGCCTGCGCACTCGGCCCGACGAACGAGCCGAGCGCGGAGATGACGCAGAGACACAGGAAGCCGAACCACAGGCTGCCCGACGACCCGACCAGCAGCAGGCCGGCAGCGGCCAACGCCTGAACGAGCGAGACGGTCCGGATGATGCGCCTGCGGTCGAACCGGTCGGCGGACGGCCCGGCGATGGGTGCCATCAGGAACGCCGGCAACGCCTGCGCGACGTACACGAGCGTGACGAGCGTGGCGGCCGATGACAGGTCCTGCACGAGGCCGACGAACGCCACGTAGGCGAACCAGTCGCCGGCGAACGAGATCACCTGCGCGATGAACAGCAGCCGGATGTCACGGTTGGTGCGCAGCATCGAGAACATGGCGATCACCTGTCTAGCGGACCGCTCCCGGGGCGAATACGGTCGACCAGGTGCTGCCGATAGGGTCGCCCAATGCGTTTTCCCCGGCTCGCACCCCTGTCACTCGCCGCGCTCCTGGCGCTTGCTCCCCTCGCCGCGTGCAGCAGCGACGGCGCCGTCGCCGATACTGCCTCGTCCACCCCTGCCAGCGCCGACTCGGCCATCGATGGCGAGACGACCGGCTCGGACGTCACGGCACCGCCCACCACGGAAGCCGGTGCGTTGCCGAAGCCGGAGGTCCAGATCCCCGACGAACTGCCCACCGACCTCGTCACCACCGACCTCGTGGTCGGCACCGGCCCCGAGGCGAAGCAAGGTGACACCGTCATCGTCCACTACGTCGGGGTCCGCAGCATCGACGGCACCGAGTTCGACAACAGCTACGACCGCGGCGAGCCGATCCCCGTCACGCTGGGCGCGGGCCAGGTCATCGCCGGCTGGGAACAGGGCCTCGTCGGGGTCCAATCGGGCACGCGACGCCAGCTCGACATCCCCTCCGACCTCGCCTACGGCGACATGCCGAAGGGCGACGTCATCCAGGCCGGCGATGCGCTCACCTTCGTGGTCGACGTGGTGGCGGTCCTGCCGCTCACCGACCCGGCCGACGAGCCGACGATCACGATCGAACCGACGCCGAACGCAACGGATGTCGACATCGACGATCTCGTCGACGGATCCGGCCCCCAGATCGAGTCCGGCCAGACCGCAGCGATGCACCTCATCGCCTTCCGCGCCGACACGGGCGAGCAGATCGCCTCGTCATGGGAGTCGGGAGCGCTCCAGCCGGTGCCCTACCTCGACGGCCAGACCCTGCCGGGCCTCCTCGAGGGCATGGCGGGTCTCCAGGTCGGCACCCGACGCCAGCTCCAGATCCCATTCGCTCAGGCGTTCGGCGAGGAGGGGAACGCTGAGTTCGGGTTGCCCGCGAGCACCGACCTCATCCTGGTCATCGACGTCTTCTCGATCTACTGAGCGAGCACAGGTGAGCCGCGCTGACCCGAGCACGATCCGGTTCAGCCAACGCACGACCCGTTAGCGTCCTCGGACATGCCGATGACGGATGCTCCGCCCCGCCATCGGTCACATCGGCCGTACCGGCTGCTGTGGACCTCGAACGCCGCATCGGCGGTGGGCACCGGCATGACCGTGACGGCGATCCCCCTGGTCGCTGCACTGCAGCCGGACAGCGAACTGATCCTCGGCGTCGTGGCTGCGGCCGGCATCCTCCCGGGCCTGCTGTTCGCAGTACCGGCCGGCATCGCCACCGACCGCTTCGACCGGCGACGGCTGCTCGTCTGGGCCGACCTCCTTCGTGCGCTGGCGCTGACGATGGCGTTCGTCGGTGTGGTGACCGACCGGATCGGTGTCATCACGCTCACGCTCACCGCATTCCTCGTCGGGGTCGGTGAGACGGTCTTCATCAGTGCCTCACAGGCGTTCGTGCCGTCGCTCGTCCCCGTCGAGGCCCTCGACGACGCCAATGGCAAGCTGCAGGCGGCCGAGGACATCGGGCGCGAGTTCGTCGGGCCACCGCTCGGCTCGATGGCGTTCAGCGTCGCCGCATCGGTCCCGTTCGCCATCGATGCGGTGTCGTACGTGCTGTCGGCCGGCATCCTCCTCGGCATCCGGCGCCCCGACATCAGCCCGGCAGCGTCCAGTCCTGACACGATCGAGGAACCACCGCAGCATTCCCGCCCGGGCGGGGTCGGTATGGCCGAGGCGTGGCGGTTCTTCCGGTCGTCGCGCACGCTCGAGGTGCTGTGTGCCGCGATGTTCGTCCTCGCCCTCGCCGGATCCGCGGTGCTGGCGCAGCTCGTCCTGATCGTGCGCGAGCAGCTCGAGGTGCCGGATGCCTGGTACGGGCCCACGATCGCCGTGCTGGCACTGGGCTCCACCGTCGCCGGCCTGCTGGCGGGACGGATGCGGGAGGCCATCCCGGCGAAGATGGCCCTGATGGGTGCGGTGGCCGTGAACGCTCTGGCCTACCTGACGATCGGGGCGACGAGCATGTGGCCGGTGGCGGTGACGGCGCTCGCCGTGTGGGGCTTCGCTGTCACGTTCGGGAACATCACCTCGGTCGGGGTCCGCCAGCGGATCATCCCGCCGGAGCTGCTCGGCCGCACGATGAGCATCTTCCGCACGGCACTCGGTGCGGGCGGCCTGGTGGGCGCGCTGGGCGGAGGTGCCGTCGCCGCTGCGACGTCGCCGGGCACGCTGGCCGTCCTGGCCGGCGCCATCCAGATCCCCGTGGTGGTGCTGCTCGCCGTCGGCATGCCGCACGACGCGGCCGCCCGGCCACCTGCCGGCATGGTCTGAACGGGCCTCGCCGGCCCCGGCCCCGGCCCCGGACGCGAAACGAGGTGCTGGTGGTGGTCACCAACACCTCGATTCATCACTGTTCGGCGGCCCAGCGATGTGGGACGGATGAACAGCTCAGGTCCACTTGGCTCCGCGCATGTGGTTCATCCTTTCTCGAGTAGGCCTCGGGAAAGTATCAAGCAATCGGCAAGGACGTCAACGGAGAGTGAGAAAACTCTCAGATCAGCGAGCGCGCCGCACCGCCTGGCCGATACGTTCACCCGCCAGCACGACCGCCGCACCGAACTGGCGGCCCGGCTGCCGGGTCAGCCGCTCGACCGGACCGCTGACGCTGACGGCGGCGACCAACCTGCCCGAACCGTCGATCACCGGTGCGCTGACCGAGGCGGCCCCCGGCTCGCGCTCCTCGACGCTCTCGATCCAGCCACCCACCGACACCGGTCGGCCGGCGAGCACCCGGCCGGCCGAACCGACCTCGAGCGGGAGGAGACCACCCTCGGGCACGATCCACCGCAGGGCGTGCGGCGACTGCAGCGACACGATGCAACGACGAGCCTCGTCCTCGCGGACGTAGAGCTGG
>JBEGOE010000044.1:0-4779 GCA_041182165.1 Actinomycetota bacterium | reverse complement strand
GCCGAACGCCACGGTCATGCCGAGGTTGCGCAAGGGGAAGATGAGCAGCGCGATGTATTGCATGAACTCGAGCATCTGCCCGTAGCTCATCGTCCCATCGAGGACGCGATGGCCCCCGATGGCGAGCACGGCGATCATGCCGATGTTCGGCAGCAGGTCGATCGCCGGCAGGAAGGTGCTGCGAATGCGGGCCGACTCGAGCGCCTCACGCCGGATGTCGTCGGCCTCGACCCGGAGCTTCGCTGCCTGCACACCCTCGGCACCGAACCCCTTCACCACGCGCACGCCGCTGACCGACTCCTCGACCACGGTGGCGAGCTGTGCCTGCTCGGCCTGCACGGCCAGCACCGCCGGGTGGATGCTCCGCGAGAAGCGCTGCGCGAGCAGGTTCACGACCGGCAGCGGTGCGAGCGCGACGAGGGCGAGCAGCGGTTGCGAGGTGAACAGCACGACCACCACGGCCACCACCATCGCAAGGTTCGACGCGGTGATCGGGATCATCACGACGAACCCCTGGATCTGCATCAGGTCGCTCGACGCCCGGCTCATCAGCTGGCCGGTCTGCGTGCGGTCGTGGTAACCGACGTGCAGATCCATGATGTGCTCGAAGATCTGCTCGCGCAGCACGGTCTCGGTGAGTCGGCTCTCGCGGAAGGCGATCCACCTGCGCCAGCCCGAGAAGACGCCGGCGATGACCGCGACGGTGGCGATGATCCCGGACCAGAACCACAGCGATTCGCGTCCGACCACGCCCCGGTCGACGGCGACGCGGGTGAGCCGGGGCACGGTCACCTTGGCGGCGCTCCAGAGCAGGCCCACCGCCATGCCGGCGATGAGCCCTCGCCGCTGCTGGCGCAGTATCCGGCGCAGCAGCGGCCACCCGGACACGAGGCTGGCGGGCGACTGATCCACGACCGCCGACTCTACGCACACGGTGCGGCCATCGGTGGAGCGGCCGCCGCCACTGATCCCACGAGCAGGAATCGTGGTCTACGCTGCGGCGATGACCGCGCTCGACGACCGTGCCCCTGCCAGCCCGTTTCTGTTCGGCCAGTACGCGCCGACGCTCGACGAGCTCGACGTCCACGACCTGACGGTCACCGGCACGATCCCGCCGCAGCTGTCGGGCGTGTACATGCGCAACGGCGCCAACCCGCAGTTCCCGCCGCTCGGCCGCTACCACTGGTTCGACGGCGACGGCATGATCCACGCGATCTACCTCGACGAGGGCCGCGCCCGGTACAAGAACCGCTGGGTCGACACGCCCGGCTTGCGCCACGAACGCGAAGCCGGCCATGCCTTGTTCGGCGGGATCCTCAACTTCCAGTTCCCGCCGGAGGAACTGATGGCCGAGTGCGGCGTCTTCAAGAACGCTGCGAACACGAACATCGTCGCCCACGCCGGCGCGTACCTCGCGCTGTGGGAGGGCGGCTGGCCCACCGAGATCACCCGCGAGCTCGACACCGTGGGCCTGCGCGACTACGGCGGCAAGCTCCTGGGCGCCATGACCGCGCACCCCAAGTGGTGCCCCGAGACCGGCGAGCTGATCTTCTTCGGCTACGACCCGGTGGCAGGCCCGCCCTTCCTGCGCCACCACGTCGCCGATGCCAACGGCGTCCTCACGCACTCGGTCGAGATCGAACTGCCGCGCGGCGTCATGATGCACGACTTCCTCACCACCCGACACCACTCGCTCTTCTTCGACCTCCCCGCCGTGGTGGCCGCCACCATGAGCGGCGAGTCGATGTGGCAGCCGCAGCACGGCGCCCGCATCGGCGTCATGCCGCGCCACGGTGACGGCACCGACGTGCGCTGGTTCGACATCGACCCCTGCTTCGTTTTCCACTTCCTCAACGCGTGGGAGGACGGCGACGTCATCACCGCGTACGGCTGCCGTATGCCCGGCATCGACCTCGACTTCGAGTCGCGCACCGACGACATCGGCGGCCTCGCCGCGGCCACCGGCATCGGACTCACCAAGTGGACGATCGACCTCGCCGCGGGCACCTGCGTCGAGACGCGCGTGCACGACCGGCGTAGCGACTTCCCCCGCCTGCACGACGACCGCCTCGGCCTGCCTCACCGCTGGGGGTACGCCTCGGCCACGGTCGACGGGCCGATGACGATCGGGTTCAATGGCATCGTCCGTTACGACCTCCACACCGGCGACGACCTCATCTACGCGTTCGGCGAGGGCACCTCGATCGGCGAGGCCGTGTTCGCCGCCGACCCCGACGGCAGCAACGAGCAGGACGGCTGGCTGATGGTCTACGCGACCGACCTCGCCACCGACCAGACCGACCTGTGCATCATCGACGGCCGCGACATGGCCGCCGGCCCCGTTGCCCGCATCCACCTGCCCCGCCGTGTGCCCGCCGGCTTCCACGGCAACTGGATGCCGAGCGCCTGACCGCGATCGCGGTGTCTCCGCGGGGAGACCGGGTCACGACGACAGCAGCGTCCTGACCCGGTCCTTCGGGCGTCCGATGATCGCCTTCGTGGCGGTCGCCACCACGGGCCGCTGCAGCAGCTGCTTGTGCTTCACCAGCAGCGCCACCACCTGCTCGGGCGTCTCGGCGTCTGCATCGGTGAGGCCGAGCTTGGTCCACATGCTGTCGCGCCGCACCAGGTCGGTCACCGGGTCCTCGAGCTTGGCGATGATGCCGCGCAGGGTGTCCGCGTCGGGCGGGGTCTTGATGTAGAGGACGATCTCGGGCTCGATGCCCAACTCATGCGCAATGCTCACGGCATTGGTCGAGCTGTTTCAATTCGGGTTGTGGTAGATCGTGACGCCAGTCTGTTCGGCCATGTGCGCCATGGTACGACGGGTCAGCGGCGGTCGACGAACAGGCTCTGACAGCTGCGGCCGAGCCGCCCGTCGGCGTCGAACAGCGCCGACTCGGCCAGCCCGGCGCCTGCCCCGCCGTAGTACGAAGCGGTGCGCATGCCCACCCATTCCCCCACCGGCGGCCTCAGCAGGTGCACGGTCAGGTCGGGGTTGATGTAGAGGAAGTCCTCGAACGGCAATGAGCCCGAGATGCCGTTGCCGAAGTCGGCTGCCGCGGCCACGCGCTGGATGCCCGTGAGCGCCTCACCGGCGACGACCGGGTGCAGCAGCCTGATCCAGGTGGCCACCGGGCCGGGGTCGGCCCACGAGCCCTCGACGAACCGGTGCTCGCACGCGTCGGCGTGGAAGGCGACCTGCTCGACACCGCCCCAGGTGGGGCGCTCGTTGCGCCCGGCCGCAGACGGCGGCATCGGCGTGTCGACGCCGCGGTTGGCATCGTCAGGAAGGTCGATCGGCGCCGACCGGATACGGAGTGCACGCACCCGAGCGACCTCGGCGCCATCGGCCGAGAGGATCGCCGCGACGAGCGACACCTTGCGGCCGGGTCGCTCGACGTCGACAGCGAGCGTCAGGGGCGCTCCCCCAGGCACCGGCCGGGTGAGCTCGATCGTGAGGCGCACGATCTGCCAGGCGGCATCGTCCACCTGCTCGACCGCACGGGCCTGGAGGGCGGCGACCGGACCCCCGTGGCAGTGGCGCGGGTCCCACGGGCCACGGCTCAACTCGGTGGCCACCACCGTGGTCCCGTCGATCTCGAACAGTGCGGCGGGCAGTGCGGCGGGCGGCGTCGCGGTCACCGGAGGACCCTATCCATCCGGCCGCATCACACCCCGCGCGTACGGTGGCCCTCGGCTTCCCCCGCCCCGTTCCGCTCCGAACACCACCGGAGGTCGCCATGCCGCGCCGCCACGCTCCCCGTCACGCTTCCCAGGCCGCTCCCCAGGCCGTACCCCAGCACGCTGCCACGTCCCGTCGCACACCCCGTGCGCTCATCGACCCCATCGACAACGCGGCGGACGCCCTCGCCGTCATCGCCGCCGCCACCCAGAGCCCGCTGCAGGCCGAGACGATCGCCTTCGCCCTCGACGACGGCGGCTACGGCTCGGTCATCACCGTCGTGGCCAACACCGACGACCCCGACTGCCTGGCGCCCATCGTCGAGGTGCTGTGCGAGGCTGCCTCGGTCGACCCGTTCCTCAGCGGCCTGGTCGTCGCCACCATCCGACCGCACGGCGCCACCGAGCCGGGCGATGTCGACCGCTGGCTCGAAGCCTCGGCGCTGGCCGACATCGCCGGCATCGAACTGATCGAGTGGTTCGTCATCGGGCCCGCCGGTATCGAGTGCCCGCGCGACCTGCTCGGCGAGCCCGAGCGGTGGTGATCAGGCCCGGGCCCGGCGCTCGGCCGGGCTCAACCGCAGGCCCGCCTCGCGCAGGCGGCGAACCAGCTCGCGGCTCGGCGTCAGCATGGCGCCCATGGCCACCACCTCGGCGTGGTACTCCTCGGGCACGTCGTAGTGGTCGCCGTGAAACCCTCGACGGGGGATGCCCACCGCATCGGCGAACTCGTGCAGCTCGTCCAGGCTGGCATCGCTCACCAGGTGTGCCCACCTGCGCCCGTGGAGCGGCCATCGGGGCTCGTCGATCAACACGGTCACGTCCCGAGCCTCACACGCGGGCAACGCCGGTGTCATCTCGTTCTACGCTCGCGTGCCATGACGTCGCCCGAGGCCGAGCTCCGCCGGGTGTGGCATCGCGCGGTCGGGCCGGGCCACGACACGGCGCTCGAGCACCTGCTCGGTCGCCACCGAGAGCCTCACCGCCGCTATCACACGGCCACCCACGTGATGTGGGTGTGCCGTCATGTCGACGAGCTGGTCGCCGAGCAGCCTGTCGCCGACGCGCCGGCCGTGCTGGCCGCGGCACTCTTCC
>JBEGOE010000043.1:0-4358 GCA_041182165.1 Actinomycetota bacterium | reverse complement strand
AGGAGGAGGTCGGCGGCCTGGTGATGGGCGGTTACGAGCCCAACCCGGTGCCGTGGGCCGTGAACGGCATCCCGCGCCCGTTCCAGTTCCAGTTGCTCGACAGCGATTGGGACCACTTCGCTCCCACGATGGAGCTCGCCATCGGGCGTGTGCCCGAGCTCGCGGAGACCGGCATCCGCACGCTCGTCAACGGCCCCGAGAGCTTCACGCCCGACGGCAACTTCATCCTCGGCGAGGCACCCGAGCTGCGGAACTTCTTCGTGGGTGCGGGTTTCAATGCCTTCGGCATCGCCGCCGGCGGCGGCGCCGGACAGGCGCTCGCCCAGTGGGTGCACGACGGCATGCCGCCCTACGACCTGTGGGTGGTCGACATCCGCCGCTTCGGCCGCCCGCACCAGGACACCGACTGGGTGCGCACGCGCACGCTCGAGGCGTACAGCAAGCACTACACGATGGCCTGGCCGTTCGAGGAGCACCACAGCGGTCGTCCGGCGCGCACGTCGCCGCTCTACCAGCGCCTGCTCGCGCAGGGCGCCAGCTTCGGCGAGAAGCTCGGATGGGAGCGCCCCAACTGGTTCGCCGACGCGTCGATCGGCGAGACGCCGCACGACCGATACACCTACGGACGCCAGAACTGGTTCGAGGCCGTGGGCCGCGAGCACCAGGCATGCCGCGAGGCCGCGGTGCTGATCGACCAGACCTCGTTCGCGAAGTACGCACTCAAGGGCCCCGATGCGATGGCCGTGCTCGACCGGATCTGCGCCAACGACGTCCGCAAGCCCGTGGGGTCGCTCACGTACACGCAGATGCTCGATGACGACGGCGGCATCCAGGCCGACCTCACCGTCTGCCGGGTGGCCGACGACGAGGCCTACATCGTCACCGGCACCGGCTACGCCACGCACGACTTCGACTGGATCCGGCGCAGCATCCCGGCCCACGCCCGCGCCGAGCTGTTCGACGTCACCTCCGCCTGGTCGGTCCTCACGCTGATGGGCCCGAAGTCGCGCGACGTCCTCGGCGGCGTCACGCGTGCCGACCTGTCGAACGAGGCGTTCCCGTTCGGCACGATGCAGACCATCGGCATCGCCGGCTGCCCGGTGCGGGCGTTGCGCGTCACGTACATGGGTGAGCTCGGATGGGAGCTGCACCTGCCGGTCGAGTACGCCACCGGCGTCTACGACGCAGTGATGGCTGCGGGCGCGCCGCACGGGCTCGTGAACGCCGGGTACCGGGCGATCGAGAGCTGCCGGCTCGAGAAGGGCTACCGGGCCTGGGGGTCCGACATCGGGCCCGACCACACGCCGCTCGACGCCGGCCTCGGCTGGGCGGTGAAGCTGCGCACCGACATCGACTTCCGTGGCCGTGCGGCCATCGAGGCACAGCGCGAACGAGGGCTTCGGAAGCTGCTCGCCACGTTCACGGTCGACCCGTCGATCGTGCTCCTCGGCCGCGAGACGATCTTCCGCGACGGCGTGCGCGTCGGTTGGCTCACCAGCGCGGGCTTCGGCTACTCGGTGAACCGGTCCATCGGCCTCGGCTACGTGCGCAACCCCGACGGCGTCACGGCCGAGTGGGTCACCAGCGGCACCTACGAGCTCGAGGTCGCCACCGAGCGGGTGCCCGCCGAGGCGACCCTCCGCCCCCTGTACGACCCCACCAGCGCACGAGTGAAGGCCTGAACCATGAGCACCACCGAACCGCTCCCCACCCGGGCCCGCATCGTCATCATCGGCGGCGGCATCCTCGGCTGCAGCGTCGCCTACTGGTTGACGAAGATGGGCGAGACCGACGTCCTGCTGCTCGAGCAGCACCAGCTCACCGACGGCGCCACCTGGCACGCTGCCGGCCTGGTCGGCCAGCTCCGGTCGTCGCGCAACACCACGCGCATGCTCGAGCAGTCGGTCGAGATGTACCGCGGCCTCGAGGCCGAGACCGGTCAGGCCGTCGACTGGCACGAGACCGGCAGCCTCCGTCTCGCCTGCTCGCCCGAGCGCGTGCTCGAGCTGAAGCGCCTCACGACGATGGCCAAGAGCTTCGGCCTGCCGATGGAGGTCATCAGCCCGCAACGTGCGCAGGAGCTGTTCCCCCTGATGTCGACCGAGGACGTGCTCGCGGCGGCGTTCCTGCCCACCGACGGCTACATCGACCCGGCGTCGGTCACCCAGGCGATCGCCCGCGGTGCGCGCATGCGCGGCGCCCGCATCGCCGAGAACACCGCCGTGCGCAGCATCACCGTCGACGGCCGGCGCGCCACCACGGTGCACACCGCCGACGGCCACGCGATCGAGTGCGAGATGGTCGTGAACGCTGCCGGCATGTGGGGTATGGAGGTCGGCCGCATGGTGGGCGCCCGGGTGCCGGCGATCGCGGTCGAGCACCAGTACATGCTCAGCGGCCCGATCGAGGGCTACACGCCGGTCGAGCTGGGGAAGATGCCCACGATGCGCGACCCCGACCACCTCGTCTACTACAAGCCCGACGGCCCCGGTCTGCTGGTGGGCGGCTACGAGCCCGACACGATCTCGTTCGGCGAGACGGGCATCCCCTCCCCGTTCCAGCGCACGCTCTTCGACCCGAACTTCGACCGCTTCGCACAGTTGGCCGAGCTGGCGACCAAGCGCACGCCTGTCATCGAGCGGGCCGGCATCCGCAGCCTCATCAACGGCCCGATCCCCTACACCGCAGACGCCGACTTCGTGATGGGCCGCGCGCCCGAGCTCGACAACTTCTACGTCGCCACCGGCTTCCTCTACGGCATCGCCGCGGGTGGTGGGGCCGGGAAGATGATGGCCGAGTGGATGCTCGAGGGTCGTCCGTCGCTCGACCTCTGGCCGCTCGACGTGCGCCGCTTCTCGTTCCACCACACCACCCGCCACTTCATCGGGCCGCGGATGGTCGAGCCCTACGGCCACCACTACAAGCTCGCCGCGCCGGGGTCCGAGAAGGTCAGCGCCCGCGGCATCCGGCGCAGTCCGCTGCACGACACGCTCGCCGCGCGCGGCGCCGTGTTCGGTTCGCGCGGCGGCTGGGAGCGGCCGAACTGGTTCGCGCCCGACGGCGTCGAGGCGGACGACCGGCCGTCGTTCACCGAGCCGAACTGGTTCCGCCACGTCGGTGACACCCACCGCACCGTGCGCGACGGTGTGGGCCTCATCGACCAGACGTCGTTCGCGAAGTTCGAGATCACCGGCCCGGGTGCGCTCGACGCCGTGCAGTGGCTGTCGGTCGCCGACATGGACAAGCGCGTCGGCGCCGTCACCTACACGCAGCTCTGCAACGAGCGCGGCGGCATCGAATGCGACCTCACCATGATCCGCACCGCACCCGACAGCTGGTACGTCGTCACCGGCGCGGCGTTCGGCGCCCACGACATGGGATGGATCCGCGCCAACTCGCCCGACGACGGCAGCGTCATCGTCCGCGACCTCACGTCGGCCCGAGCGGTCGTGAACCTGTGCGGCCCGCTCAGCCGCGCAGTGTTGCAGTCGGTCAGCGAGGACGACGTCAGCAACGAGGCGTTCCGCTACTCGCAGGCCAGGGAGATCACCATCGGCGCAGCACCCGTGCTGGCCATCCGCATCGGTTATGTGGGCGAGCTCGGGTGGGAGCTCCACATCCCCACCGAGTATGCGGCGCATGTGTACGAGCTGCTTCGCTCGGCGGGCGCGCAGCACGGCATCGTCGACGTCGGGTACCGGACGATCGACACGATGCGGATGGAGAAGGGCTACCTGTACTGGAGCACCGACATCACGCCGGACACGAGCCCGTGGGAAGCGGGCCTCGGCTGGCGTGTGAACCTCGGCAAGGGCGACTTCTGCGGGCGTGACGCACTGGTGGCGCAACGCGAGGCCGGCATCACCAGGAAGCTGTGCACGTTCACCCTCGAACAGCACGCATGGCCGGTCAGCGGCGAGGCGATCATCGCCGACGGTCGGGTCGTCGGCTTCACCACCAGCGCCAACTTCGGACACACGGTCGGCAAGCCGATCGCCTACGGCTACCTGCCGATCGAGCTGGCCGACCGCACCGACTTCATCATCGAGGTCTACGGCGAACCGATCCCTGCCGTGCGCCACGACCGGGCGCTCTACGACCCCGACAACTCGAGGCTCAAGAGCTGACATGGCAGGCTGCACCACGACGAACACGGAGGACGTCCGATGGATCCGCTCGCCGAGGCACTGAACCGCATCCCGCCGCTCGCCGGCGCCGACGCGAGCACGGCCACCCGGCTCGCCGGCCTCACCAACGTGAACCACCTCGTCGAGCACGGCGGGGCCCGCTACGTGGTGCGGCTGCCCGGCGCCGGAACCGGCGAGTACATCGATCGCCGCGCCGAGGAGGTCGCTGCA
>JBEGOE010000042.1:0-2825 GCA_041182165.1 Actinomycetota bacterium | reverse complement strand
ACACGCCACGGCGCCGACCGCATCGCACTCCGGCTCGCCCGGTCGCTCGTCACCGTCGCCGCACTGCACGGCGGCAACTCGCAGCTCAAGCGCCAGGCGGCGCTCGAGGCATTCCGAGACGGCGAGGTGCAGGCCCTCGTGTGCACCGATGTCGCCGCCCGGGGCATCCACGTCGACGGAGTGGCGTGCGTCGTGCAGTACGACCTACCTGCCGACCACCGCGACTACGTCCACCGGGCGGGCCGCACCGGTCGCGCCGGCGCCGCCGGCACGGACG
The DNA here is from genome assembly GCA_041182165.1 of Actinomycetota bacterium. Taxonomy (GTDB): domain Bacteria; phylum Actinomycetota; class Acidimicrobiia; order Acidimicrobiales; family Ilumatobacteraceae; genus VFMC01. The sequence continues at coordinate 2,548 of JBEGOE010000042.1, read as the reverse complement.
TGTCGTTCGTCGACCCGGCCAACCGCCGCCACGCCGAGTCGATCATCGCGCTCACCGGCATCGACGCCGAGCTGACCGGGCCCGACCTGGCGCAGGTCGAGAGCGCCGACGACCGAGCCGCCGTCGACGAGCAGCTCGCCGCGCTCGCCGACATCCGCCGCCCCGGCCAACTGGGCGCCGTCACGCTGCCACGCCTCCGACGCTCCCCCCGGTGACGTCGTCGTGCTGGTGCGCACGGTGCGATGCACCGGGCTGGCGTCAGACGGTTCCGTCGAACTCGGATGTCGGGGCGATCCGCCCGAGGCCGGCATACGACTGCATCGCCGTTCGGGTACCGCGGACCACGGCATCGACCTCACCGGCGATCGGGACCTCGACGTCGTACCGCTTCCCCAGCTCCACCACGACGCTGCTGGTCTTGACGCCCTCGGCGACCATCCGCATGTTCGTCACGATCTCGTCGACGGTGCGCCCCTTGGCCAGTTCCACACCGACCGTGCGGTTGCGGCTGAGCGGACTCGAGCAGGTCGCCATCAGGTCGCCCAGGCCGGTGAGGCCGGCGAAGGTGCGGGCATCGCCCCCCATCCGCACACCGAGCCGCGTCATCTCCGCCAGGCCTCGCGTCAGCACCATGGCCTTCGTGTTGTCACCCACGCCGAGGCCCTCGGCCATGCCGGCCGCGATGGCGACCACGTTCTTCAGAGCACCACCGAGCTCGCAGCCGACGACGTCGGGGTTCGTGTAGACCCGGAACCGGCGGCTGGTGAAGACCGCCTGCAGCGACGACGCCACGTGTGCGTCGGGCATCGCGATGACGGCCGCAGCGGCGAACCCGGCGAGCACCTCCTTGGCGAGATTGGGCCCGGCGAGCATCCCGGCCGGATGCCCGGGCAGCTCCTGCTCGATGACCTCGGTCATGCGCAGGTGCGTCCCTTGTTCGAGGCCCTTGGTGAGGCTGACGATCGGCACCCAGTGGCGGATGAGCGGACGGATCTCGGCGAGGGTGGCGCGCACCGCGTGCGATGGCACGCCCATCACGATGACGTCCGCGTCGAAGACGGCCTCGTCGAGCGACGATGTGGCCCGCAGCGCCTGGTGGAGATCGTGGTCGGGCAGGTACTTGAGGTTGCGATGTTGCTCGTTGACGTCGGCGGCAGTCTGCGGATCGCGCGTCCACAGCAGCGTCTGCGCGTTCGCCGCGACGAGCGAAGCGACCGTGGTGCCCCACGATCCGCCGCCGAGCACGGCCACATGTACCGGTCGAGTCACGGTCAGATTCCCCCCAGCAGCGGCCCCACGGCCGCCATGGCGAACCGTACCCGCGTAACGTGGTCACCATGGACACCACCTGGCCGCCGCCTGCCGACCGCGGCCACGAGGGTGGCCGCTACCCGAACTACCGGATGCGGCGCGCCATGGTGTTCGGCGCGACCGTTGCGGTCGTGGCAGTGGTCATCGCGGTCGTGGTCCGTCCGGGCGGCGATGACGGCGCGCCGTCCGCATCGGACGTGGCGGCGTGGGACACGATCGTGCTGCAGAACCCCACCACGGGAGCGATCAGCATCCGCGACCGGACGGGTGACGAGATCGCACTGGGCACCACCGACCTCCGCGGCCTCATCGACGTCGGTGCCGAGGGCGCCGTGATCGTGGGTGTCGAGGGCACGCCGGCCACCGATGGTCTCGGCATCATCGACCTCGACACCGCCGAGATCCAGGGGCTCGACGTGGGCGGCGACGACGTGTACCAGGTGGGTGGCGCCCCGTACCTCGTGGCGTCCCAAGCCGACGGCACGGTCCTCGAGCTGGTCGACCCCGTGTCGGGCACCGTCACCGACCTGCTGGCGCTCGCCGAGCGGCCCGACGCGATCGCCGACGTCGCAAGCCTGCGCACCGACCCCGAGGTGCGCCACGTCGCGTTCACCGAATTGCGCGGCTCCGAAACGGTGGTCGTGTCCCTCACCGACGACGACGACCCCGTGTCGCTGCCGGGCGCGCTCGCCGACGTGGCATTCGGCCGAGTCCTCACCACCACGAACCGGGGTGACTCGGTGCTCGTCGACCTGTCCCGCGTCGACGGTACCCGCGTCGGCACGCTCGAGACCGCGACCCCGGTTGCGATGATGCTGGTCGACGACAGCACCGCCATCGCCGTCGCTGACGACGGCACGCTCAGCCGACTCGACTTCGGCAACGAGAACGTGAGTACGAGCGACGACCTCGTCGCCGCGCTGCCGGTGCCGCCAGGCTCCCCCACCGACGGCACCTACCCGCTCGTGGCGAGCGGCGCCGTCCTGGCCGAACACACCCGGCTCGCACTGTTCGGCGATCGGTTCATCGCGTTCCTCGGCCCGGACGGTGTGCTGGTGAAGTCGGTCGACGTGGCCGAGCTCGTGTCGCCCGTGCTGGGCATCGACGCACCCGACCGCTGCCTGATCGTGACCGCCGGCAGGTCCGGTCCGATCACCTACATCGACGCCGACACCGGCGGCATCATCACCTCGGCCACCGGCGCCGCCGTGCGCGGCGTGTCGGCCGACCGGTGCAC
>JBEGOE010000041.1:0-4526 GCA_041182165.1 Actinomycetota bacterium | reverse complement strand
GGCATCCACGCCGTAGTGGGCACCACGGGATTCGACGAGGCCGACCTCGACACGTTCCGCCGGTCGTTCAGCGGCAGCAACTGCCTGATCGCCCCGAACTTCGCGATCAGCGCGGTGCTGATGATGCGCTTCGCCGAGATGGCCGCGAAGTGGTTCGACACCGCCGAGATCATCGAGCTCCACCACGACCAGAAGATCGACGCGCCGTCGGGCACCGCGGTGACGACCGCCGAGCGGATGGCGGCGGCAGGGATCGACCTCGCGCCCGACCCCACGCAGCACGAGATCTACGCCGGCGCGCGGGGTGGCCTGGCCCCCGGCGGCGTCAGGGTCCATTCGGTGCGGATGCGCGGCATGGTGGCGCACCAGGAGGTCATCCTCGGCGCACTCGGCCAGACGCTGACGATCCGTCAGGACAGCTACGACCGCAGCAGCTACATGCCCGGTGTGGTGCTCGCGTGCCGGCACATCGCCGACCACGCCGGCCTCACGCTCGGCCTCGAGCCGTTCCTGAACGTCTAGCGGTCGCTGTCGGACGGGGCGACACCGCCGCCCTGGGACTCGCTGTCGTGAGCGTGGCCGAGGTGACGGTGCGGCACGTGCGGCTCGATGATGCCGTCCGGCGTCTCGATCTCGTCGACGATCTCGGCGCCTGCGGTGCGGACCTTGCGGGCCGACTGGAGCATGATCACTGCGAACAGGCCGGCGACGATGTACCACTGGTAGGAGTTGATCGCCTCGAGGAACCACCGGATCTGGTCTTCGACGAGCTTGCCGCCGGCCCAGATGATGCCGAGCTTCAGCACGATGCCGATGCTGATGCAGGTGAGGAACCGCCGGACGGGCATGCGCCGGTGGCCGGCCATGATGCAGACGAGGTTGCTGCCGGGCATGACGATCAGCATCAGCCAGCCGGCGCGGTCGATGCCGCGCTGGAACCAGCGGTAGATGGAGGGCAGTTCGCCCACCTGGCCCTCGGTCCACTCGATCGCCTTCGACCCGTACCACTGGCCCAGGAAGAACAGCACGACGCCAGCCAGCAGCACGCGGGCGAAGCCGAGCAGAGCGAAGACGAGCGGGTCGATGTAGGGGACCGAGCCGAGCAGGTTGCGGTTGCGGGAACCGAGTGCGAGCACGAGCGCAGGGCGCTCGTCGACCAGGGCAGGCCCGACGATCGAGCCGATCGTGCCGCAGATGTAGAGCACTGCCGAGGCGATGAGGATGAAGCGACGCTTGCCCGCCGACACCACCAGGCCGGGCACGGGCACGACGGAGCCAGGGGGAGGGGTCGAGAGGGACATCCCGCCTGAGGCTACTCGGCCCCGGGTGGTGGTGCCCGGCGGCGGCAGCGGTTGCTAGGTTCGCCCGCCATGACCCGTCGTCACTCGTTGGTCCTGTTCGCGCCTCTGAGCCTGGTCGCGTTCGGCCTCACGAGCGGCTGCGCCAGCGATCCCTCAGATGTCGGTGCCGGCCCGAACGCAGGGAAGGCGGGCGCTCCGAACGGAGTGGTCGTCGAGGTGCAGGCGCTCGACAACTCGTTCCGGCCCGAGGCGCTGACGATCGAGGTGGGCACCGAGGTCGTGTTCGCGAACGTCGGCCGCAACGACCACAACGTCATCCCGCAGCCCGACAGCATCCAGGGCTGGGGTGTGGGTGAAGCCGAGTTCGCGCCCCGTGCCGAGTACCGACACGTGTTCGATTCCCCGGGGGAGTACCGGTACATCTGTACCATCCACGGGGTCAAGGGGAAGGGGATGGTGGGCGTGCTCACCGTCACCACAGAGGGGGAGTCCTGATGAAGCGTTGGTCCGTCGCAGCGTTGGCCGTGTCCATGGTGCTGGTCTCGTGCGGGGGTGACGGTTCGTCGTCGGCCGACGATGCGGCGCCGGTGAGCTCCGCTCCGTCGAGCGTCGCGATCGAGAGCACCGATCCGGCCACGACCGAGGCGGGCACGGTGGCGCCGAGCAGCGGCATCGGCGCCGACGGGATCATCGAAGTGCCTGCCGAGGCCGACACGATCCAGGGCGCAGTCGATGCTGCGCAGCCGGGTGACCTCGTCCTCATCTCGCCAGGCATCTACCAGGAAGCCGTCGACGTGACGACCGACGAGATCACGATCCGTGGCCTCGACCGCAACACCGTCGTCCTCGACGGCAACTTCGAGCTCGACAACGGGATCCGCGTGGTCGGTGCGAACGGCGTCGCCATCGAGAACCTCACGGCGCAGAACTTCACGAAGAACGGCTTCTTCTGGACGGGCGCCGACGGCTACCGCGGCTCGTTCCTCACGGCGTATCGCAACGGCGACTACGGCATCTATGCGTTCGACTCGGTCAACGGCCAACTCGAAGACAGCTACGGCAGCGGCAGCCCCGACGCCGGCTTCTACATCGGCCAGTGCTTCCCGTGCGATGCGGTCATGGACAACGTGATCAGCGAGTACAACGGTCTCGGGTACTCGGGCACGAACGCCGGTGGCAACCTGCTCATCGTCAACTCGACGTTCCGGTACAACCGTGCGGGCATCGTGCCGAACAGCGGCAGCTACGAGCTGTGCTACCCGCAGCGCGACAGCACGATCGTGGGCAACCTCGTGTACTCGAACAACCAGCCCGACACGCCGGCGATCGACGTCGCCATCCTGGCGATGGGCAACGGCATCCTGTCGGCGGGTGGTGTGCGCAACACGATCTCGCGCAACCTCGTCTTCGATCACGACAAGACCGGCATCGGGTTGGTGCCGTTCCTCGAGGAGGACCCGAACGACGACCTGCCGCCGAAGGACGAGTGGGACGTCGACTGCGCGACGCAGAAGACACAGGCACCTGCAACGCCCGAGGGCGGCCTGCTGTGGGACTCGCAGGAGACGCGGGTCGAGGGCAACGTCGTGTCCGACAGCCGGGTGGCCGACATCGCCGTCGACTCCGTCGGCGCCGACCTGTCGACGTTCGGCAACTGCTGGAAGGGCAACACGTTCGCGACGTCGGCACCGCTCGACCTCGAGACGCTTGCCCCGTGTGACGCGCCGGTGGCCACCGGCGACGGCTGGACCAAGGGCGTGTTGAACGTCGTGTCGTGGCTCGCCGACATCGAGAAGGCCCCGAAGTCGGTCGACTACAAGACCGCCAAGACGCCGGCCCTGACCCCGCAGCCGAACATGCCCGACGCTGCCACCGCGCCAGCCAAGCCGGCCACCGACGTGCCCTACCAGGTCGACCTCGCGTCGATCGTGGTGCCCGCCAAGCCGTGATGCGCCGCCTCGCCTCCGTCGTCGCGCTCGGTGCGCTGGCCCTGGTGGCCGGATGCGCCGGCGACGGCGGCGGAGCGGGCGCTCATCAGCACGTTCACGCAGACACGGCGAACGGCCAGCCCGATCGCGTGCTGGCTGGCCCCCAGGGGCGGGTCGCCCAGTTCGTCGTCGAGTGCGCGTACAGCCACCAGGGATTCGACGACCCGATCGTCCACCCCGGCGAGCCGGGTGCGAGCCACCTGCACGTGTTCTTCGGCAACACCACCACCGATGCGAACAGCACCGCAGCGTCGCTGCTCGTCGGTGACACCACCTGCGACCAGCAGCTCGACACGGCGTCGTACTGGGCGCCGGCCGTCATCGTCGACGGTGTGGTGCAGACGCCGGTGAAGAGCGTGGCGTATTACCGCGCCGGCCCCGACGTCGACCCAGCCACCGTGCAGCCGTACCCCCTGGGCCTGCAGATGCTGGGCGGCAACTCGGGGGCCACCGAGGCGCAGCCCCTGTCGGTGGTGGCGTGGACGTGTGGCGCGGGCAGCATCCGCGAGGTCGAGCCGCCGGCGTGTCCGGCCGACCGGAACCTGCGAATGCTGGTCACGTTCCCCGACTGCTGGAACGGCGTCGACCTCTCCAGCGACGACCACATCTCACACGTGTCGTACAGCCATCTCGGCCAGTGCCCCTCGTCGCACCCGGTGCCGATCGCGCAACTGCAGTTCAGCGTCGAGTACCCGGTGCACGGGCCGACCGACGGCCTCGAGCTCGCGTCGGGGGGGCTGCTGACAGGCCATGCCGACTTCTTCAACGCCTGGGACCCCGACCGCCTGGCGCGTGAGGTGAAGAACTGCATCCACCGCGGCGTGGTGTGCGGCGTGGCCAGCGGCCGCACCGACGGCTGACCCGACTTCTCTGTCACACCCCTGTCGTAGGGTTGGCGTCAGTCGTTCCGTCTTCTCCCGGGGCGTGATCGGAGCCCTCGTGCTCCCTGTATCGCGACTGTTCGTGCGTCGTTTGGGGTGGCGCGCGGGAGGGGGTGTGCCATGTCGGTGGTCGTGGATGATCCGGTGGTCGTTGTGCCGGTGTTGTCGGATGATGAGGTGTTGGCGAGGTGCCGTGTGGTGGAGGTGCAGCGTCGGGCTGGGTTGGCGGAGCATTTGGTGTTGTTGCGTGAGGTCGAGCGGCGGAAGCTTCATGTTGCTGATGGGCATCGTGATCTGGCAGGGTTTGGTCGGGCCGAGTTCCGGTGGGCTGATCGTGACGCGAAAGCGCATCGTGA
>JBEGOE010000040.1:0-4050 GCA_041182165.1 Actinomycetota bacterium | reverse complement strand
TGTCGGTGCCCGACGGTACCGACATGCTCTACCTCGACCAGGTGAACCCCGACACCGAACTACAGGTGCGCGACTGGACCGGCGCCCGCATCGCCATGCACGCCGTGCCGTCGGGCCAGGTGGTGCTGGCCGCCGTGTCGGAGTCCGTGATCGAGCGGTACCTGGCGGGAACGCTCGAGCGATTCACCGACCACACGATCGTCACCGCCGCAGCGCTTCGCCGGCGGCTCGCCGAGGTACGCGCCCAGGGCTATGCCTGGGCGATGGACGAGTTCGCCGATGGGCTCAGCTCTGTGGCGGCTCCGGTGCGCGACGTGCAGGGCGTCGTCGTCGGTGCCGTCCACGTGTACGGGCCGAGCTACCGCTTGCCGGGCGAACGTGACCTGCAGCAACTCGGCACCCTGGTGGCAGAGTGCGCTGCCCGCATCCGGATCGATTGACACACTGGTGGACCGAGGAGACCGACGAGATGGCTGCTGAGACGTACGACTACGTGATCGTGGGTGGAGGATCGGCCGGGTCCGCGTTGGCCAACCGGCTCAGCGCCGATCCGGGGAACAAGGTGCTCGTGCTCGAGGCGGGCCGGCCCGACTACACGTGGGACGTCTTCATCCACATGCCCGCCGCGCTGATGTTCCCCATCGGCAGCCGCTTCTACGACTGGAAGTACGAGAGCGAGCCCGAGCCGCACATGAACGGGCGCAAGGTGTATCACGCCCGCGGCAAGGTGCTCGGCGGGTCGAGCAGCATCAACGGCATGATCTTCCAGCGTGGGAACGCGATGGACTACGAGCGTTGGGCGGCCGATCCGGGCATGTCGACGTGGGACTACGCGCACTGCCTGCCGTACTTCAAGAAGATGGAGACCTGCCTCGCCGGCGGCGACGAGTACCGCGGAGGGAACGGCCCCCTCGAGCTCGAGCGGGGTCCATCGCAGAACCCGCTCATCGACGCCTTCCTCGACGCGACGGAACAGGCCGGCTACCCGCGCACCACCGACGTGAACGGCTACCGCCAGGAAGGCTTTGCCCGGTTCGACCGCAACGTGCGGCGCGGCCGCCGGCTCAGCGCGTCGCAGGCGTATCTGCACCCCGTCATGAGCCGCCCGAACCTCACCGTCACCACTCGTGCGCTCGTCCACAAGGTGCGGTTCGATGGCACCCGCGCTACCGGCGTCGAGTACAGCGTGCGCAGCCTGAAGGGCCGGAGCACCACTCGCACGGTGCAGGCCGCCGAGGTCATCCTGTGCGGCGGGGCGTTCAACTCGCCGCAGCTCCTCCAGCTCAGCGGGGTGGGCGACGCCGATCACCTCCGCTCGCTGGGCATCCCGGTCGTGCACGATCTGCCGGCCGTCGGCCAGCACATGCAGGACCACCTCGAGGTGTACGTGCAGTACAAGTGCACGCAGCCGGTGTCGATGCAGCCGTCGCTGCAGTTCTGGCGGCGGCCGTTCATCGGCGCCGAGTGGCTGTTCCTGCGCAAGGGCCCCGGCGCCAGCAACCACTTCGAGTCGGGCGGCTTCACGCGCAGCAACGACGAGGTCGCGTACCCCAACCTGATGTTCCACTTCCTGCCGATCGCGGTGCGCTACGACGGCACCGACTCCGGTGTCGATCACGGCTACCAGGTGCACATCGGGCCGATGTACTCGAACTCGCGTGGCTCGGTGCGGATCACGTCCACCGACCCGACGGTCCACCCGGCGCTGCGCTTCAACTACCTGTCGACGAAGGAGGACGAGCGCGAGTGGGTCGAGGCGATCCGCACCGCCCGCACCATCCTCGGCCAGTCGGCGATGGACCCGTTCAACGGTGGCGAGATCTCACCCGGCATCGAGGTCGAGACCGACGAGCAGATCCTCGACTGGGTCCGCCGCGACGGCGAGACGGCGCTGCACCCGTCGTGCACGTGCCGCATGGGCGCAGCCGACGACGACAGCGTCGTCGACCCGCTCACCATGGCCGTGCACGGCGTGCAGGGCCTCCGCGTGGTTGATGCGTCGGCGATGCGCTACGTCACCAACGGCAACATCTACGCGCCGGTGATGATGATGGCCGAGAAGGCCGCTGACCTGATCCTCGGCAACACTCCCCTGCCGCCCGAGCACGTCCCGTTCTACCGGGCCGGCCACACACCCTGATGGCGACGCGGCCGCCGCTGCCGCCGCTGCCGCACACCATGCGCGCCGTCGTGCTGCGCGGCCACGGTGGCCACGAGATGCTCGAGGTGCGCGACGACGTGCCGGTGCCGGTCCCACGCGATGGCGAGGTGCTGGTCCGCGTCGGCGCCTCCGCGGTCAACAACACCGACATCAACACCCGGGTCGGTTGGTATGCGAGGGGCCCGGAGGCGGGCGGCGGTTGGTCCGGCGAGGCGCTCGCGTTCCCGCGCATCCAGGGCATCGACGCATGCGGCACCATCGCCGCCGCCGGCGCAGGTGTCGACACCGGCCGGGTCGGCGAGCGGGTGCTGATCGAGACGGGGTGGGACGACGCTCGAACGGGCCGGCGCGTGTACCTCGGGTCCGAGGTCGACGGCGCGTTCGCCGAGTTCGTCGTCGTGCCGGCCTCGGTCGCACACCGGATCGAGAGCGACCTCAGTGACGGCCACCTGGCATCGATCCCGTGCTCATGGTCGACCGCGGAGAACATGGTGCAACGCCTCGCCATCGCCGAGGGCCAGCGAGTGCTCGTCACCGGAGCGTCGGGCGGCGTCGGCTCGGCGGCGCTCCAACTCGTCCGGCGACGTGGTGCGCAGGTGGTGGCGGTGGCTGCAGCATCGAAGCACCACGAGTTGTGCGCGTTCGCCGACCAGATGGTGGACCGCTCGGACGATCTGGTCGGTCGGCTCGGACGTGGCTCGATCGACGCAGTCATCGATGTCGTCGGCGGTCCCACCTGGCCATCGCTGCTCGACGTCCTTCGCCCGCGGGGCCGCTATGCGGTCGCCGGCGCGATCGGTGGCCCGCTGGTGACCCTCGACTTGCGCACGCTGTACCTGTCGGACCTCACGCTCATCGGATGCACGGCGCTCGACCCGCACGTGTTCGCCGACCTGGTGGGCTACGTCGAACGCGGCGAGGTGCACCCGATGGTCGCGGCGACGCTGCCGCTCGAGCAGTTGGTGGCGGCCCAGCGCTTGTTCGAGTCGAAGGCCCACATCGGCAAGATCGTCGTGCAGGTCGACAGCGACCGCTGAAGTCGGTCACCCTGCCCCGGTGGTCACGTCAGTTCGGCGGGGAACCCGGGGGCTCGCAGGTCGGTGCCGAGGGCGTCTTCGAGGAGCTTGACGACCTGGCTCGACCAGGCGTCGCCGCCGTACTGCGAACGGGCACGGATGAAGGTCTGCTCGACCAGGCCGGCCAGTTCGAGCGGCACGCCGAACTGACGGCCGAAGTTGGTGGCGAAGCCGAGGTCCTTGCAGGCGAGATCCATCGTGAAGTTGATGTTGTAGCTGCCGTTCAGGATGACCTGGCTCTCGGTCTCGTGCACGAAGCTGTTGCCCGAGCTGTTGAGGATCGCCTCGAACGCTGCACCCAGGTCGAGCCCGCCACGCTTGGCGAGCATGAGGGCTTCACCGGCGGCCACGAGGTGGATGAAGGCGAGCATGTTGGTGATCACCTTGCTCACCGCGGCGCTGCCGAGCTCGCCCATGTACAGCACCGGGCTGCCGACCGCTCCGAGCAGGTCGTGCAGCTCCTCGTACAGCGCCTCGTCACCGCCGACCAGGACGGTGATCTCGCCCGCGGCAGCCTTGTGGACCCCACCCGTCACCGGGGCCTCGAGCATGCGGATGCCGCGCTCGGCGGCGAGTGCCGAGAGGCGCAACACCTCGGCCTGGTCGGTGGTGCTGTTGTCGACCCACGTGGTGCCGGGCCGCATCGCCGACAGCAGCCCGTGCTCGCCGGTCACGACCGCGGCCACCGCCGCCGGTGACGGCAGGCAGGTGAAGACGACGTCCGACGCAGCAGCCACGGCGGCCGGCGAGTCGGCCCAGGCGGCACCGGCCGCTTCGAGCGGTGCTGCCGCGCTGCGGTGGAGGTCGTTGACC
>JBEGOE010000039.1:0-2813 GCA_041182165.1 Actinomycetota bacterium | reverse complement strand
CCCGAACCGAGCCGCGGCGCCGAGGGAGTCGCTGTGGTCGATGAGGCCGCGCCGGACGAACGTGACGGTCTCGAAGCCGCGGTGCGGGTGCTGCGGGAAGCCCGGAACGGACTCGCCGTGGTACATCCGCCACCCGTCGATGCCGGCGAAGTCCTGGCCGAGGTCGCGACCGGCGAGCGAGGCGGCCGGCCCGAACGAGCCGTTGCCGGCCGGGTAGTGGTCGAGGTGATGGACGCAGAACAGGAACGGGTCGATCGTGGGCCACTGGAACCCGATCGGGAAGTGCTGGAGGACCACGAGCGGGGTCGAGTCCGCTGCCGAGTTGCTTGCGTGCGCAACGTTCATCGCGTCAGCATACGGACTGCGGACGGATCTCCCGGCGGGACGTTTGCCGCAGTGCGGCTGTCAGGAACCAGATCGTGGCAACGGTCGGGCCTCGGGGCGCCCGGGCTCAGCCGACGGTGCGATCCCGGATGATCTGCTGGGCTGCCAGCTTCCCCGGCCCGCCCGTGACGCAACCGCCCGGGTGCGTGCCCGAACCGCACTGGTAATAGCCGTCGATCGGGGTGCGGTACTGGTTCCAGCCGGGCGCCGGCCGGAAGAAGTACATCTGCGGCGAGAACAGCTCACCCGCGAAGATGTTGCCCTCGGACAGGCCGACGACGCGCTCGATGTCGAGCGGGGTGACGACCTCGCGCTGGAGCACGAGGTCACCGAAGCCGGGGAAGAAGCCCTCGAGCGTCGACTGCACCCGGTCGCCGAGGTTGGTGCGCTCGGTGTCCCAGTCGCCGCCCTTCAGCTGGTAGGGGGTGTAGTGCACGAAGCACGACATGACGTGCTTGCCGGGGGGCGCCATGTCGGGGTCGATCATCGACTGGATGCAGCCGTCGATGTACGGCCGCTCGGAGTACCAGCCGTACTTCGCGTCGTCGAAGGCACGCTCGAGGTAGTCCATCGACGGGGCGATGTTGATGAACCCGCGCATCTCGGAGCCGGTGCCCGACAGGCCCGGACGCTGGGGCAACGCGGCGAGCGCGAAGTTCACCTTCGACGAGGTGCCCTGGAACCGGTACCGGCCGATGCTCTCGACCAGATCGGCTGGCAGCTCGCGTGGCTCGACGAGCTCGAGGAACGTGCGCCTCGGGTCGAGTGCACTGACGACGATCGGGGCGTGGAACTCGGTGCCGTCGGCCAGGGCCACGCCGGTGACGCGCCCGTTGGACGTGATGACGTTGGTGACGGGCGCCTCGAGGGCGATGTCGGCTCCGAACGCCGTGGCCGCCCGGGCCAGCACTTGCGTGAAGCCACCGTTGCCGCCCTTGTGGAAGCCCCACTTTCCGAAGACGCTGTCCTGTTCTCCCATGTGGTGGAAGAGGAGCACGAGACCCGAGCCCTGCGACCGCGGCCCGACCTTCGAGCCGATGATGCCGGACGACGAGAACAGGCCCTTCACGATGTCGGCCTCGAAGTAGTCGTCGAGGAACTCGGCAGCACTGCCCGTGAGGAGGCGCACACAGTTGTGCAGCACCCGCTTCGGCAGGCCCTTCAGGTGCTTGGCGAGGTCGGCGAGCATCAGCGCGTCCTCGGGCGAGTCGCTGAACAGGTTCGGCGGCACCTGGTCGAACAGCGGCTTCATCGCCATGACGACCTGCGTGATGTCGTGCTCGTACTGGTCCATCGCATCGGCGTCGCGACGGGAGTGGCGCGACACCTCGTGGATGTTCGACCCGCGGTCCTTGGTGAACAGCAGGTGGTCACCGTTCTCCATGGGGGCGAGCGTCGTGGCCATGTGCAGCGGCAGGTAGCCGTGGCGCACCAGGTCGAGGTCCTGGATGATGTCGGGCCGCAGCAGGCTGAGCGCGTACGAGAACGTCGTGAACTGAAAGCCCGGCCGAAGCTCCTCGGTGATGGCCGCGCCACCCACGATGTGTCGGCGCTCGAGGACCAGCGTGCGCAGGCCCGACTTGGCGAGGTAGGCGGCATTGACGAGTCCGTTGTGGCCGCCGCCGACGACGATGGCGTCGTACTGGCGCGACCCGGTGGGGCTGAGGGTGGGCTCGCTCATCGTGTGGTGCTCAGTGTGGTGCTCATGGTGTGGCGGTCTTTCTGGGCGGGTCGAACAGCGGGGCTCTGGCCACCTTCGCGGCGACGGTCTGGTAGCGGTGGTCGATCGTGATCTCGACCCGGACCTCGCTGCCCGGTGCGGCGAGTCGGGGCTCGACCCGCGCCATGCCGATGTGGCGCTGCAGCACCGGCGACCACATGAAGCTGGTGGTGTGGCCCACCCGCCGCAGGCCGTCGGTGGTGTCGCCGTCGAACAACATCATCTCCCACGGCACCGGGCGGTGGTCCTTGGGCGGGATGATGCCGCGCTCGGCGTGGAGGCGGTCCCACTCGGACTCGTCGATCATGATGCCGACCTGCGCCCACCGTGACGTGTCGGCGGCGAGCTCGCGCCTGATGGCGTCGCGACCGACGAAACGGCGGTCGCCACCGAGGTCCTTCAGCATCCAGCGGAGGCCGAGCTCGAGCGGGCTCAGGCGGTCGGTGTCGGTGAACGTGAACCGGCTCGAGTGGAAGTCGGCGTCGAGCAGGAGCAGCCCTGCCTCGATGCGCAGCATGAGGAGCGCCTGCTGGCCGACGGGCGCGAGGAGGTGCGGGCGTCCGGCCTCCCAGACGGCATCGAACACCGGCGGCGCGTCATCGGCGTCGACCCACACCTCGTACCCGAGGTCGCCCGTGTAGCCGGTGCGCGACACGACGACCTCGGCACCGCCGATCCTCACCGTGGCGTGGCGGAAGAAGCCCAGGCC
>JBEGOE010000038.1:0-5435 GCA_041182165.1 Actinomycetota bacterium | reverse complement strand
CGGCGACCGTGCGGAAGCCCAGTCGGGCCATCCACTCACGCACCTCCTCGGCGATGTACTCCATGAAGTTCACGACGAACTCGGGCTTGCCGGTGAACTTCTTGCGCAGCTCGGGGTTCTGCGTGGCGACGCCCACCGGGCAGGTGTCGAGGTGGCAGACGCGCATCATGACGCAGCCGCTGACCACGAGCGGCGCCGTCGCGAAGCCGAACTCCTCGGCGCCGAGCAGCGCAGCGATGACCACGTCGCGGCCGGTCTTCATCTGGCCGTGGGCCTGCACGCCGCTGCGGTCGCGCAGGCCGTTCAGCAGCAGGGTCTGCTGCGCCTCGGCGAGGCCGAGCTCCCACGGCGCACCGGCGTGCTTCAATGACGTGAGCGGCGAGGCGCCCGTGCCGCCATCGTGGCCGCTGATGAGCACCACGTCGGCCTTGGCCTTGCTGACACCCGCCGCCACCGTGCCGACGCCCACCTCGGCCACCAGCTTCACGTGCACACGCGCCGCGGGGTTCGAGTTCTTGAGGTCGTGGATGAGTTGCTTGAGGTCTTCGATCGAGTAGATGTCGTGGTGCGGCGGCGGGCTGATGAGCCCCACACCCGGCGTGCTGTGGCGGGTCTTCGCGACCCACGGGTACACCTTGTGGCCGGGCAGCTGGCCGCCCTCGCCGGGCTTCGCGCCCTGGGCCATCTTGATCTGGATGTCATCGGCGTTCACCAGGTACTCGCTGGTGACACCGAAGCGGCCGCTCGCCACCTGCTTGATCGAGCTGCGGCGCGACGGGTCATGCAGCCGGTCGGCGTCCTCGCCGCCCTCGCCCGTGTTGCTCTTCCCCCCGATCGAGTTCATCGCGACGGCAAGCGTCTCGTGTGCCTCGGCGCTGATCGAGCCGTAGCTCATCGCCCCGGTGCTGAACCGCTTGACGATCTCGTTCACCGGCTCGACCTCGTCGATCGGCACGGCCGGGCGCGCTCCTTCGGTCAGCTCGAACAGGCCGCGCAGTGTGGCCAGGTGGCGCGACTGGTCGTCGACCAGCGCGGTGTACTCCTTGAACACGTCGTAGCGCTTGGCACGCGTGGCGTGCTGCAGCTTGAAGACGGTCTCGGGATTGAACAGGTGGACCTCGCCCTCGCGACGCCACTGGTAGTCGCCGCCCATGTCGAGCTTGCGGTGGGCCCGCTCGGTCGGGCGCTTCGGGTGTGCCGTGGCGTGGCGCTGCGCGACCTCGGCGGCCACCTCGTCGAGGCCGATGCCGCCGAGACGGCTGACGGTGCCGGTGAAGTACTCGTCGACGAGCTCCCGGCCCAGGCCGATCGCCTCGAAGATCTGCGCGCCGGTGTAGCTGGCGACGGTGCTGACGCCCATCTTGCTCATCACCTTGAGCACGCCCTTGCCCGAGGCCTTGATGTAGTTCTTGACCACCTTCTTGGCATCGGCGCCCCCGAGGCCGTTGAGGTCCTGGGCGATCATGTCCTCGATGCTCTCGAAGGCCAGGTACGGGTTGATCGCACCGGCGCCGAACCCGATGAGCAGCGCCATGTGGTGCACCTCGCGGGCGTCGCCGCACTCGACCACGAGACCGACCTTGGTGCGCTTCTTCTCGCGGATGAGGTGGTGGTGGACGGCTGCGGTGAGCAGGAGCGACGGGATCGGTGCGAACACCTCGTCGCTGTTGCGATCGCTGAGCACGATGACGCGTGCGCCGTCGTCGATCGCCTTGCTGACCTTCGAGCGCACGGCATCGAGCGCCCGCTGCATCGCCAGGCCGCCGCCGGACACGCGGTAGAGGCCGCTCACCTCGACGGCCGCCAGCTCGGGGTAGCCGCCGTCATCGTTGATGTGGAGGATCTTCGCGAGCTCGTCGTTGTCGATGATCGGGAACGGCAGGGCGAGCTGACGGCAGCTCTCGGGCCCGGGGTCGAGCAGGTTCCACTCGGGCCCGACCGACGAGCTGACCGCGGTGACGACCTCTTCACGGATGGCGTCGAGCGGTGGGTTGGTCACTTGGGCGAAGAGCTGCTGGAAGTAGTCGAACAGCAGACGGGACTTCTGGCTGAGGACGGCGATCGGCGTGTCGGTGCCCATCGAGCCGATCGGCTCGAGGCCGCTCTTGGCCATCGGCCCGACGATGAGCTTCAGCTCCTCGTTGGTGTAGCCGAACATCTGCTGGCGGCGCAGCACGCTGTCGTGGCTGAACACGATGTGCTCACGCTCGGGCAGCTCGGACAGCTCGGTGATCCCCTCGTCGAGCCACTGCGCGTACGGCAGCGCTGTGGCGAGCGAGTGCTTGATCTCCTCGTCGTCGACGATGCGGCCCTGTACCGTGTCGATCAGGAACATCCGACCCGGCTGCAGACGGCCCTTGCGGACGACCTTCGCCGGGTCGACGTCGATGACCCCGACCTCGCTGGCCATCACGACGACGTCGTCGTCGGTGACCCAGTAGCGGCTGGGCCGCAGGCCGTTGCGGTCGAGCACCGCACCGATGACGGTGCCGTCGGTGAACGCCACGCTGGCGGGGCCGTCCCACGGCTCCATCAGCGAGGCGTGGAACCGGTAGAACGCGCGCTTGCCGGCGTCCATCGTGTCGTGGTTCTCCCACGCCTCGGGAATCATCATCAGCATGGCGTGGGGCAGGCTGCGGCCGGCGAGGTGCAGCAGCTCGAGCACCTCGTCGAAGCTCGCCGAGTCACTGCCGCCGGGCGTGCAGATCGGGAACGCACGCTCGAGGCCGGGCAGCAGGTCGCTCGCCAGCAGCGCCTCGCGGGTGCGCATCCAGTTGCGGTTGCCCTGCACCGTGTTGATCTCGCCGTTGTGGGAGATGTAGCGGTACGGGTGGGCCAGCGGCCAGCTCGGGAACGTGTTGGTGCTGAAGCGGCTGTGCACCAGCGCGAGCGCGCTCTCGATGCGCTCGTCGGCGAGGTCGAGGTAGAACGCACCCAGCTGCGGCGTGGTGAACATGCCCTTGTAGATGAGGGTGCGGCTGCCGAGCGACGGGAAGTACGTGCTCTGGTCGGCGGGCAGCTCGTGCTCGATCCGCTTGCGGGCGACGAACATCCGGCGGTCGAGGTCGATCCCGGCAGCGCCGGCGGGATCGCTGACGAACAGCTGCTTGAAGCTCGGCATGACAGCGCGGGCACTGATGCCCAGGCACGACGGATCGGTCGGCACGGTGCGCCAGCCCAGCGTGGTGAGGCCCTCGTCGGCGATGATCGTCTCGATCGACGCCTGCGCCTTCTCGGCGTCACCCGGGTCACCGGGCAGGAAGCCGACACCCACCGCGTACGAGCCGATCGGCGGCAGCTCGAAGCCAGCAACGGCGCGCAGGAAGGCGTCGGGCACCTGGATGAGGATGCCGGCGCCGTCGCCGGAGTCGGCCTCGGCGCCCGTGGCGCCGCGATGCTCCATGTTGCAGAGCGCCCCGATGCCGAGATCGACGATCGAGCGGCTGCGGACGCCGTTGATGTTGGCGACGAACGAGACGCCACAGGCATCGTGTTCGAACCGCGGGTCGTAGAGGCCCGAGGCGGGTGGAAGATCGGAACGCATGTTGTCGGCTCCACAGAAGTCGGTGTCGGCTGGAGTGGCGCACGAGACAACGCTGGCTCGAACGGTCACGAGGATGTTACGCCCTTGCGCGGCCGACCACCAACACCGTTTCGGACGCTCGCGCTAGCCTCCTCCCGTGCCCAGCAAAGCCCGACGGATCATCATCGTGAGCGGCCTGCTGCTCACCGCCTGGTTCCTGGTGGTGGCCGTGTGGGCCGTGCGGCCCCAGACCGACGCCGTGCCGGTGGGCACCGACTACACCCTGTCGCCGCCCCGGCTCGTGTCGGTCGAGGTGCGGTGCAACTCGCTGTTCGACAGCTCGGCCCGTCCCGACGAGCCGCTGCCAACGCTGACGCCGCAGCCGGCGACGACCCCGCCGGTGGCCGCACTGGCCTTCCAGCGGACACCCTGCGAGCTCGTCTGGCGCAACGCCCGCATCGTGCTGGCCATCGACGTGGCCTTCTACCTGCTGGTGATGGGCGCCGGCATCGCCGTGCTGGCCCGCCGCCGCGGCACGGTCGAGCCCGTGCCGTTCGCTCAGGCGTCGGTGTAGGCGGCAGCCCGCTTCTCGAAGTTCGCCATCACGGCCTCGACCTGGTTGGGTCGGCCGATCATCGAGCCGATGACACGACGCTCCTCGGCGAACTGTGCTGCGGCGCCCGAGTGCAGCAGGCCGTTGAACAGCGCCTTCGCCCCACGGATGGCGTCGGGGCTGCGGTCGGCGATCTCGCGGGCCATGGCCATCGCGTCGTCGTGCGGCGTCTCGGAGAGCTTCGTGGCGAGACCAAGGGCGAATGCCTCGCGGCCGTCGAACACGCGGGCCGTGAAGGTGAGCTCCTTGGCCACGTCGGGGCGGACGAGCTGCGACAGGACGAGCGTGCCGGTCATGTCGGGCACGAGGCCCCAGTGGACCTCGCGTACGCTCATCTGCGTGTCGGGGTGGACGATGCGGATGTCGGCGCCGAGGCACACCTGGATGCCGCCGCCGAGCGCATGGCCGTGCACCGCAGCGATCACGGGCACCGGGATCTCCTGCCACACCCACGACACCTGCTGACCGAGGTGGGTGATGCGGCCTTCGGCCATCGAGCCCGGGTTGCCGCCTTCGTTGGAGGCACCGGCGCCACCCGCCATCGACTGGAAGCTCGAGAAGTCGAGCCCGGCGCAGAACGACGAGCCCTCGCCGCTGAGCACGACGCAGCGGACGCCCGGCTCGGTCTTCAGCTGCTCGCCTGCCTCGGCCAGCGCCGTGAACATCGCTCCGTCGAGCGCGTTGCGCTTGTCGGCGCGGGTCATGCGGACGTCGGCGATGCCGTGGGAGATGGAGATGTGGACGCGGTCGCTCATGGTGCGATTCTGGCACCTGCGGGCTTCGTGGCCTGCAGCGTGTAGGTGGCGGCGAGCCGCTCGGGCCGCTCGCGCAGCCGCCACTCCCCCATCTCGTCCTCGACCATCGCGTCCCCAGCGACGTTCCAGGGCACCGAGTCGTGCTCATCGAACGCCGTCACGGTCAGCCCGGCGGCCCACAGCGCGTTGAAGATCTCACCCAGACCGTGGGTGAAGTGGACGATGTCCGGCGCATCGAGCTCGCCCACGTGGTCGACGTAGGTGGTCGCCTCGTGGAACGAGGTGCCACCGTCCACCTCGAAGTACGGATGCTCGATCACCAGCAGACCGTCGGGCCGCGGGTCGCAGAGCGTCCAGACCATCGGGTGGCCCTCTCTGATGAACAACCGGCCGCCGGGCCGCAACAGGCCGGCCACCACCTCGGCCCACCTGCCCACGTCGGGCAGCCAGCACAACGCGCCGATGCCGGTGTAGACGACGTCGAAGCGCACGGCGCCGAGCGCGTCCCCGGCGCCGTACACGTCGCTCGCCACGTAGTCGATGA
>JBEGOE010000037.1:0-11592 GCA_041182165.1 Actinomycetota bacterium | reverse complement strand
CGATACCGCTCCCCCACCGCGACGGGTCACCGATGAACAGGTCGAGCGTCCACACGCCCAGCACCTCGTCGGCACGGAGGCCGTACTCGTGCCGACGCCCCGCCACCGGGTACAGCTGCGCGTACCCCAACGACTCACCGTCCTCGTCGATGATGCACCGCACCACGTCATCGTCGTGCGGCTGGGTCGGCTCGTCGGGATGCCACCACTCGTGCAGCGCCGGCTGGGCCAGCCAGGCGGCGATCTGCTCGTCGTCGCGGGCCCCGTCGACGAGCCGCAGCGCGAGCGCACCGTTTCGGGCCAGGGTCATGCATCATCCTTCGTCGCGTCGTCGGGAACGGGGGCGCCGCCGGCAGCACCGTGGAACTTCTCATGGATCGCCTCGGCCACAGCATCGGGCAGGAAGCTGAGCGCCCTGAGGTCGTCGAGCGACGCCTTCTTCACGGGGTTCACACCGCCCATCGCCTCGACGAGCTTCTTCTTCCGCGCCTCGCCGAGGCCGGGGATGCCGTCGAGGGAGCTCGCCGTCATGCGCTTGCCGCGGAGCTCGCGGTGGAAGCTGTTCGCGAAGCGGTGCGCCTCGTCGCGGATGCGCTGCAGCATGAACAGCGCATCGCTGCCGCGCGGCACCTCGACAGGGTTGCCCTGGTTCGGCAGGTACACCTCCTCGAACCGCTTGGCCAGCGATGCGATCGGGATCTCGTCGGTGAGACCGAGCGACTCGACCACACGCTGGGCCACGCTGAGCTGACCCTTGCCGCCGTCCACCAGCAGCAGCTGCGGCGGGTAGGCGAACTTGCCGCGGCGGTCGCCGCGCTCGGTGAGCGGGAGGTCGCGCTCGGCCAGGTACGCCTGGAGGCGCCGGGTGAGCACCTCCTCCATCGCTGCGTAGTCGTCGTTGCCGGGTACGTCCTTCACCTTGAAGCGGCGGTACTCGCGCTTGTTCGGCAGGCCGTCCTCGAGCACCACCATCGACCCCACGTAGTCGGTGCCCTGCAGGTGCGCCATGTCGTAGCACTCGATGCGCAGTGGCGCCTCGGGAAGGCCGAGCAGGTCCTGGAGCTCGGTGAGCGCTCGGCTGCGGGCGTTGTGGTCGCCGGCTCGGCGCAGGCGGTGGCGCACGAACTCCTCGCGTGCGTTGCGGGTGACGGTCTCGTGGAGCTCGCGCTTGTCGCCGCGCTGCGGTACGCGGATCTGCACCTTCGAGCCGCGCAGGTGCGTGAGCCACTCCTCGTAGGTGCCGACGTCGTCGCTGGCGACCGGCACCAGCACCTGCTTGGGCACTCCTGCGGGCGGCTCGTCACCGTACATCTCCTCGAGGATCCGGTCGACCAGCTCACCGGGCGTCAGGTCCTCGACCTTGTCGAGCACGAACCCCTTACGGCCGACCACCCGGCCCTTGCGGACGAAGAACACCTGGACGGCCGCCTCGAGCTCGTCGTCGGCAATCCCGACGACGTCGAGGTCTTCGTCGCGCTCGGCGACCATCTGCTGCTTCTCGACGGCACGCTGCACCGAGTGCAACCGGTCGCGCAACCGGGCCGCCCGCTCGTACTCGAGCGCCGTGGCCGCCTGCTTCATGTCCCCCTCGAGCCGCCGGACGATCTCGTCGGTGTCGCCGTCGAGGAACTCGCACAGCTCGGTGACGAGCTGGCGGTAGGGCATCTCGTCGATCTCGCCGACGCACGGCCCACTGCACTTCTCGATGTGGAACAACAGGCACGGTCGCCCGAGCCGCTGGTGCTCGTTGAACTTGCTGGGGCTGCACGTGCGGATGGGGAAGCTGCGCAGCAGCAGGTCGAGCGTGTCGCGGATGGCGTACGCGTGCGCGTACGGCCCGAAGTACCGCGTGCCCTTGCGCTTACGGCCGCGCATGACGAGCGCCCTCGGGTACTGCTCGTCGAGGGTGACGGCGAGGAACGGGTAGCTCTTGTCGTCGCGCAGCCGGATGTTGAAGCGCGGCCGGTGCTGCTTGATGAGGCTGTACTCGAGCATCAGCGCCTCGACCTCGTTGCGGACCTCGATCCACTCGACCGACTCGGCCGTGGCCACCATCTGCGCCGTACGGGGGTGCATGTTCCGCGGGTCCTGGAAGTAGTTCGACAGGCGCTGACGCAGGCTCGACGCCTTGCCGACGTAGATCACCCGGCCGAGCGCATCCTTGAACTGGTACGAGCCGGGACCCTCGGGGATCGTGCCGGCAGGAGGACGTGCGACCATCACGCCCCACGCTAGGCCGGTAGGGTTCCCGCCGTGGCAAGCCGCTTCCAACTCTCGATCCCCGAACCACGACGCCGCGACGGCTGGTTCCGGATGGGCAACATCGACGTCACCACGACGGCGCTGCTCAGCGGCCTGTCGATCGTGGGTATGTTCGTGTACGCGATCAGCCGGACCCTGTTCGACAAGCTCGTCTTCGCCCCCTGGCTCGTCCGCAACGGCGAGATCTGGCGCGTGGTCACCTGGCCGATCGCGAACCAGCCCAGCATCTGGCTCCTCATCGGCATCGTGTTCTTCTGGATCTTCGGCCACCAGGTGGAAGAACTGATCGGTCGCGTCCGCTTCACGGTGCTGGTCGCTGCCGCGACCATCGTGCCGGCGCTCGTCGTCAGCCTCATCGGCGACTTCTACACGACGGCGATCTCGTTGCTCGGCATCGGTTTCCTCGGCACGCTGATGCTCGTGCTGTTCGCCGCCGACCGCCCGAACGCGCCGTTCTTCTTCGGCATCCCCGCCTGGATCATCGCCCTCGTCTTCATCGGCATCGACGTCCTGCAGTTCACGGCCGAGCGCCTCTGGGGCACCCTCATCCAGCTGGTGCTCATGCTCGGCATCGGGCTCGTGATGTTCCGCCACTGGGGCCACGCCACCGACCTCACCTTCATCCCCTCGTTCGGCACCGCCGGTGCGCCCGGCAGTCAGAAGCCGAAGCAGAAGAAGCGCAAGCAGGGCCGCGACTTCGACCGAGTGGTCACCACCGGCCCGTGGGCACCGCCGTCCGGCGCCGACCAGGCCGAGATGGACCGCCTGCTCGACAAGATGAACTCGGTCGGCCTCAGCGACGTCGAACGCAAGCGCCTCAGCGAGCTCGGCAAGCGCCTCCGCGGCAACTGACGCCCTCGTTCCCCGCACCGTCGCTCCCACCTGTTCATGAGGTTCGAGCCGCGTGATGCGGGCGGAAGCCCACGGATGCGGGCAGGGTCGGGTCGGGTCGGCGAGCGGTCAGCCGGGGCTGAGGGCTCGGGTGTTGCGGGTGGCCAGGGTGTACACGAACAGCACGCCGGCCAGCACGGTGGCGACGTGGGCGAGGGTGCCGAAGCCCCACGCCTCCTTCACGAAGCCCGAGCTGAACGCGGCGACGCCGCCGAACAGGCTCATCGTGAGGTCACCCGTGCCCTGCACCTCGACGCGGGCATGGGCCGGCACCGACTCGCTGAGCAGCGTGCTGCCTGCCACCAGGCCGAAGCTCCAGCCGACGCCCAGCAGGAACAGCCCGACGAACACGAGTACTGCCGAGTAACCGCCGACGACGGTGACGAACGTGCCCGCGCCGAGCACGACCGAGCCGACCACGATGCTGGCGGGGCGCCCGATGCGGTCGACGGCACGGCCGACGAACGGCGAGAAGCCGTACATGCCCACGATGTGCAGGGCGATGACGTACGGGCTGAGGTTCGCGTGCCCGTGATCGTTCATGAACGGCGGGGTCATCGTCATGACCGCCACCATGGCCGTCTGCGACACCACCATCGCGGCGAGACCGAGCTGCGCAGCGCGGCTGGCGGCGATGTGGCCCGATGCCATGCGCACGTTGCGGATCGGCCGCACGCGCTCGGCCGAGGGGTCGAGCAGGCCGGCGGCAGCGAGCGGGTCGGGTCGCAGCCGCACGGCGGCGACGGTGGCCGAGATGGCGAAGAACAACGCGGCGAACAGGAACGGTCCCACCAACGGACGCAGCCCGAACGCTT
This sequence comes from Actinomycetota bacterium, assembly GCA_041182165.1. Lineage (GTDB taxonomy): Bacteria > Actinomycetota > Acidimicrobiia > Acidimicrobiales > Ilumatobacteraceae > VFMC01. The sequence goes on along the minus strand of JBEGOE010000037.1, from coordinate 7,624 downwards.
CGGCGACATGCTTCTCCCACGGCGTGAGCAGGGGCCCGAAGGCGGCGCCGAGGGTGCCGATCCAGACGACCGAACCGATCGCCTTCGGCCGCTCGTCGGCCGTGGCGAGGTCGGCGGCCACGAACCGACTCTGCAGCGCCGCTGCCTGCCCCGACCCGAACGCCAGCATGCCGACGACGAACAGCGGGAAGGATCCGACCTGGCCCGCCATCGCCGCCACGAGCGCGCCGATCGAACCCAGGCCGAATGCCCGCACCAGGCCGGCTCGGCGGCCACGCCGGCGCATGAGCCCGCTGAGCGGCACCGCCACCAGCGCCGACCCGAGCGTGAACGCAGCGCTGCCGCTGCCCGCCAGCCGGTCGTTGTCGAGCAGGTCCTTCACCATCAGGGCGACGACCGCCACCATCCCCGACACGGCCGCCTGCGCCGGCACCTGGCTGAGGCGAAGTGTGGCAACGGTGCGCCGCTGGAGCGAGGCCCGTTCGACCTCCGGCAGTGCGGTCGCGGCGGTCACAGCCCGAGCAGCGGGCGGAGGAAACGACCGGTGTGGCTGGCCTCGACCGTGGCGACGTGTTCCGGTGTGCCCTCGGCGACGACGAGGCCACCGCCGCTGCCGCCCTCGGGGCCGAGGTCGATGAGCCAGTCGGCGGTCTTGATGACGTCGAGGCTGTGCTCGATGACGAGCACCGTGTTGCCCTGATCGACCAGCCGCGACAGCACGATGAGGAGCCGTCGGACGTCCTCGAAGTGCAGGCCGGTGGTGGGCTCGTCGAGGAGGTAGATCGTGTGACCGGTGCTGCGCTTCGCGAGCTCGGCGGCGAGCTTCACGCGCTGCGCCTCGCCACCCGACAGGGTGGGCGCCGACTGGCCGAGCCGCACGTACCCGAGCCCGACGTCGAGCAGCGTCTGCATGTGTCGCGAGATCGCCGGCTGGTTCGAGAAGAAGTCGACGGCCTCGGCGATCGGCATGTCGAGGACCTCGGCGATGTTCTTGCCCTTGAACGTGATGTCGAGCGTGTCGCGGTTGTACCGCTCGCCCTTGCACACCTCGCACGGCACGTACACGTCGGGCAGGAAGTGCATCTCGATCTTGATGGTGCCGTCGCCCGAGCACGCTTCGCAGCGGCCGCCGGCGACGTTGAAGCTGAACCGGCCCGGCAGGTAGCCGCGCACCTTCGCCTCGGCCGTGGTGGCGAACAGCTTGCGGATGTTGTCGAACACCCCGGTGTACGTGGCCGGGTTCGATCGAGGCGTGCGCCCGATGGGCGACTGGTCCATGTCGATGATCTTGTCGAGCTGCTCGACGCCGGTGACCGTCTTGTGCTTGCCGGCCGCGGTCTTCGACTTGTAGATGCGCTGCATGAGCACCGGCAGGAGGATGTCGCGCACGAGCGTGCTCTTGCCGCTGCCCGACACACCGGTGACAGCGACGAGACAGCCGAGCGGGATGTCGACGTCGATGTTGCGCAGGTTGTGCTCGCGAGCACCCTTGACCGTGACTTTGGCGCCCTGGGGCACCCGCCGCTGCTGCGGGACCGGGATGGTGCGCTTGCCCGACAGGTACTGGCCGGTGATCGACTCCTTGACCTTCATGATGCCGGGCACCGGGCCGCTGTAGACGACGGAACCACCGTGCTCGCCAGCGCCTGGGCCGATGTCGACGATCCAGTCGGCCTCGAGGATCGTGTCCTCGTCATGCTCGACCACGAGCACGGTGTTGCCCAGGTCGCGAAGACGGATGAGCGTGTCGATGAGGCGCCGGTTGTCGCGCTGGTGGAGGCCGATGCTCGGCTCGTCGAGCACGTACAGCGTGCCGACGAGCCCCGAACCGATCTGGCTGGCGAGGCGGATGCGCTGCGCCTCGCCACCGGCGAGCGTGCCGGCCGAACGGGCGAGCGACAGGTAGTCGAGGCCCACGTCGAGCAGGAAGCCGAGACGAGCGTTGATCTCCTTGGTGACCCGCTCGGCGATGAGCTTGTCGCGCTCGCTGAGCTCGAGCCCGGCCAGGAACTTCGCCGACTCGCCGATGCTCATCGCGCACACCTCGGAGATGTGCTTGTCGTTCACCCGCACGGCGAGCGTGGCGGGCTTCAGCCGGTTGCCGTCACACGCGTGGCACGGCACCTCGCGCATGTACCCCTCGTACTGCTCGCGGCTCCAGTCGCTCTCGGCGCCCTCGTGACGCCGCTTGATCCACGGGATGACGCCCTCGTAGGCGGTCGAGTACTGGCGGGTGCGCCCATAGCGGTTGCGGTACTTCACCTGCAGGTTGCCGTCGACGCCGTGCAGGATGATCTTCTTCTGCTTGGCGCTGAGGGTGCCGTACGGCGCGTCGAGGTCGATCTCGTACACGTCGGCCACGGCTTCGAGCATGCGGGTGAAGTACTGCGTGTGCGAGCTGCGCCACGGGGCGATCGCACCCTCGTTGATGCTCTGGTCACCGTCGGGGATGACGAGCTCGGGGTCGACCTCGAAGGTGGTGCCGAGGCCGTCGCACGTCTCGCACGCGCCGTACGGCGAGTTGAACGAGAAGTTGCGCGGCGCGAGCTCTTCGTACGAGGTGCCACACGTGGGGCACACGAGGTGCTGGCTGAAGGTGAGCGTCTCGTCGTCCTGGCCGTCGCGGTTCACCAGCTCGACCTGGGCGACCCCTTCGGCGAGCCGCAGCGCCGTCTCGAGCGAGTCGGTGAGCCGGCGCTCGAGGCCCTCGCGCAACACGAGGCGGTCGACGATGATCTCGATGTGGTGGTTCTCGTAGCGGGCGAGCTTCTCGTCGCGCTTCAGGAACTCGGAGATGTCGACCGTCTCGCCGTCGACGCGGGCGCGGACGAAGCCCTGCGACGCGAGGTCCTGCAGCAACGTGTCGTACTCGCCCTTGCGGCCGCGGACCACCGGCGCGAGCACCTGGAACCGGGTGCCCTCGGGCAGTTCAAGGATGCGATCGACGATCTGCTGGGGGGTCTGCCGCTCGAGCCGGGTGTCGTCGTTCGGGCAGTGCTGGATGCCGATGCGTGCGTAGAGCAGGCGGAGGTAGTCGTAGACCTCGGTGATGGTGCCGACGGTCGATCGTGGGTTGCGGCTGGCCGACTTCTGGTCGATCGAGATGGCCGGTGACAATCCCTCGATCACATCGACGTCGGGCTTGTCCATCTGGCCCAGGAACTGCCGCGCGTACGAGCTGAGGCTCTCGACGTACCGGCGCTGACCCTCGGCGTAGATGGTGTCGAACGCCAGGCTGCTCTTGCCCGACCCGGAGAGGCCCGTGAACACGATGAGCCGATCGCGCGGCAACTCGACGCCGACGTTCTTGAGGTTGTGCTCGCGAGCGCCGCGCACGACGATCTTGGCCGGCTCGGCACTGGCCGGGGCGGCCGCCTTCCGGCTCCCCGGGCGGGCTGCGGTGCGAGGCGAGGCGGCGGGAGGCATCACGGCGAGGCTACCGAACACCCCCACGAGAACACCTGTTCGTGTGGCTCTCGGCAAGAAAACCCGAGTGAACCTCAAGCCCGAGCGTTTCCGTGCCGATGCCCTCCGCGTGAGGGAATCGAACGGGCCAGATCTGGCGACCAGTCGGGTGGGTGCAGCCTTGTTGCAGTACCTCCGGCGCGAGACCTCGGCGGTCTGGTCCCTGGGGTCGTCGCCCATCGGCATCCCGTTCGGTGTGATCAGCACGGATGGGATGCTGCTGGGGTACCTGTGCATGGTGACCGAGGAGAACGTCGGCCGGTACCGCCGCCTCGGAGCAGCCGTCGCCCAGGCGCTCGCGCCCTTGCTCGAGGCCGAACAGAAGACCTTCGGTGATCCGTTGCACCTCGCCGACGTCGCGTTGGGCATCGACGCCCCCGACGGCCGCATGACCGCGTACTTCCAGCCGATCGTGGTGCTCCGCACCGGCGAGGTGGTCGCCGTCGAGGCGCTCGCACGGGTCCAGACGCCCGACGGCGTGCTGGGGCCCGACTCCTTCCTCGACTCGTACCGCACGGGACCGGCGATGCTCGGCATGTTCGACCGCATCCTCGAGTCGACGCTCGCGTTCCTGTCCGAGCAGCACCACCGTCTCCCGGACCTCAGCGCAGCGGTCAACATGGAGTTGGCCGCGGTGCCGAGCCACGGCCTCGCCGATCTGGTTCGCCGCCATCTCGACGCGTACGGAACGCCGCCCGACTCGCTGACGATCGAGCTCAACGAGCGGATCCCATACTCCCTCGACGACGACTCGCGCCAGCAGCTCGACGAGATCGCGACGCTCGGCGTCAAGCTGTTGCTCGACGACTTCCCGTCGAGCCTGCAAGCACTCGACGCACTGGGCGACGTACCGATCTCGGGCGCCAAGCTCGACCGTCGCTACGTCAAGCAGTTGACTGCCGGCGAGCACGCCGTCGCAGAGGTGCGAGCGATCCTTGTGCACGCTCATGACCTCGAGATCGAGATCATCGCCGAGGGCGTCGAGACCCAGCGCCAGCGGGACATCCTGGTCGACCTCGGCTGCGCGTTCGGCCAGGGCTACGCGTTCGCCGTCCCGCAGCCGGGCTCGTCGCTCGGCGCCGTGCTGACGGCTCCTCTCGTCACGGGATGGTGACCGCCCTCGTCGCCTGACCGTGGGAGGAGCGTCCTCCGTTTCCCGGCTCACCGCATGGGGTACGCGGGCACGAGTCGACGATCCGGAGGGGTCATGCAACGAGCAACCAACCGCACCGCACGATGGGCGGCCGTCGGAGCCGGCTTCGGGGCACTCGGCATCATCGTCGGCTCCTTCGGGTCGGCGGGAGCCGCGTCCGGCGACATCGTCATCACGCTCGACAAGTCGGCGAGCGGCGCCCCGGGCGACGTGATCACGCTGGGAACCCAGTCGGTGGCCGGTCGGTATGTCGGCCTGACGTGCCAGGGCACGTACAGCGCGAGCAACAACGCCTCCGCGCACCCCGACACGCAGCTCATCATCAGCTCGGGCGGCAGCAGCGTCACGATCAACGGGGTCGAGGACGCACCCGGCGCCACGAGCACGGCGACGCAACCCCTCACCCTGGGCGACACGATCACGATCGCGGGGCGCCTCGGGCCCGACGGCGTCGCCAGCATGGCCGGCCAGGCAGTCACGATGGACTGCCCCGCAGCAGCCACGACCACGAGCAGCCCGCCCAGCACCAGCACGACCGTCGTCGGCGCAGCCGGACCGGTGCCCGACGCACCGCAGACCTCGGCGGCGAGCGCCGGCCCGCTGCCCGCGACGGGCTCGGACGACATGATCCCGGTGCTGCTCGCCGTGGCCGGCGGCGCAGTGGCAGCGGGCATCGTCGCCCGGCGGCTCAGCCTGCGTCGCGCAGTTCGCGACGGAGCTCGTTGACCTCGTCGCGCAGGCGTGCGGCGTACTCGAACTTGAGGTCGGCCGCCGCCTCGTGCATCTCCTCCTCGAGCGTCTGGATGAGGCGGGCGAGCTCCTGCTGAGGCAGTGACTTCAGCTCTTGTTTCACCTTGTCGCGCTCGTGCTGGCGGCGACGGTCCTTGCCCGGCACGGGGGCACCGTCCCCGCCGCTGAGGCCGAGCATCGAGAGGATGTCACCGACGGCCTTGCGGATCGTCTGCGGGTTGATGCCGTGCTCGAGGTTGTAGGCGATCTGCCGCTCGCGGCGGCGCTGGGTCTCCTCGATCGCCCGGCTCATCGAGTCGGTGATCTTGTCGGCGTACATGATCACCTGACCGTCGACGTTGCGGGCGGCCCGGCCCATCGTCTGGATGAGCGAGGTCTCGCTGCGGAGGAAGCCCTCCTTGTCCGCGTCGAGGATGCACACCAGGCTCACCTCCGGCAGGTCGAGACCCTCGCGGAGCAGGTTGATGCCCACGAGCGCGTCGAACTCGCCGAGGCGCAGGCCGCGCAGCGTCTGGATCCGCTGGATGGTGTCGATGTTGCTGTGCAGGTACCGCACGCGCAGACCCTGTTCCAGCAGGTACTCGGTGAGGTCCTCGGCCATCTTCTTGGTGAGCGTCGTGATGAGCACCCGGTCGCCCTTGGCGACGCGTTCGTTGACGTTCTCGATGAGATCGTCGATCTGGCCCTTCGTGGGCTTCACGATGACCTCGGGATCGACCAGCCCGGTGGGGCGCACGATCTGCTCGACGATCTGGTCGGAGACACGAAGCTCGTAGGCCGCCGGCGTCGCCGACAGGAACACGGCCTGGTTGACGCGCTCCATGATCTCCTCGAACCTCAGCGGCCGGTTGTCGCGAGCGCTGGGCAGACGGAAGCCGTGCTCGACGAGTTGATCCTTGCGGCTGCGGTCACCCTCGTACTGGCCGTGCAGCTGCGGCACGGCGACGTGGCTCTCGTCGATGATGAGGAGGTAGTCGTCGGCGAAGTAGTCGAGCAGGGTGAACGGCGGCTCGCCCGACTGACGACCGTCGATGTGCATCGAGTAGTTCTCGATGCCGTTGCAGTAGCCGACCTCCTGGATCATCTCGAGGTCGTACTGGGTGCGCATGCGGAGGCGCTGGGCCTCGAGCAGCTTGCCGTTCTCCTCGAACCACTTGAGGCGCTCCTGCAGTTCGGCCTCGATGCCGATGACGGCCTTGCGCATGCGCTCGTCGCCGGCGACGTAGTGCGTGGCCGGGAAGACCTGGGTGCGGGTCAGCTCGTGCAGCTGCTCACCGGTGAGCGGATCGACGACCGTGAGGCGGTCGATCGTGTCGCCGAACATCTCGATGCGCAGCACCGTCTCCTCGTACGACGGGTGCACCTCGATCGTGTCGCCGCGCACGCGGAACTTGCCGCGCCCGAGGGTCATGTCGTTGCGGTCGAACTGCAGGTCGACCAGCCGCCGGAGGATGCTGCGCTGGTCGTAGTCGACGCCGACGCTGAGGTCGAGGAGCTGACCGCGGTACTCCTCGGGGTTCCCCATGCCGTAGATGCAGCTGACCGAGGCGACGACGATGGTGTCACGCCGCGTGAGGAGACCGGCGGTGGCCGAGTGACGCAACCGGTCGATCTCGTCGTTGATCGACGAGTCCTTCTCGATGTAGGTGTCGCTCGAGGCGATGTACGCCTCGGGCTGGTAGTAGTCGTAGTAGCTGACGAAGTACTCGACCCGGTTGTCGGGGAAGAACTCGCGCATCTCCTGCGCGAGCTGCGCAGCCAGCGACTTGTTGGGAGCCAGGATCAGCGTGGGTCGCTGCACGTTCTGGATGGTCCACGCGATGGTGGCGCTCTTGCCCGAACCGGTGATGCCGAGCAGGGTCTGGAACCGGTCACCGCGGACGAGGCCCTCGGTGAGCTTCGCGATGGCGGTGGGCTGATCGCCCGCGGGCTGGAACTCGGACACGACCCGGAACGGTTCGCCGGTGAGGACGGGCCCGGAGCTGGTCGACATCTCGCCAGCCTACCGAGGAACACGCGTTCGCCCGATCGAGTCCCAGGCGCCCGACCGAGTCGCTCGAGCACACCCGAGTGTCTCGGCGCACCCGCCGGAACGTCTGCGACTCCGGTGGACGGCGTGCGCCACACTGGGCGGATGTCAGCAACGCTCCCACTCCCGCTCGTGACGCCGCGCGCCCAGGTCCGGATGCTGGGGACGGGCGACCTCGACCGGCTGGTCGAGTACCGCAACGACCCGGAGGTCGCGAGGTACCAGGA
>JBEGOE010000036.1:0-11788 GCA_041182165.1 Actinomycetota bacterium | reverse complement strand
ATCGGCAGCGCCGGCGCGAGCGAGCGCATCGACCACGGCGCGAGCCGCGCCGCCGGCGCCGAGCACCGTCACGCGCAGCCCTGCCACGTCGACGCCCGCCGCACCGAGCGACGCGACGAAGCCGGCGCCATCGGTGCTGTGACCCCGCAGCCGACCGTCCGGCAGCCGGACGACCGTGTTGACGCTGTGCAGCGCAGCCGCGGCCGGGTCGAGCTCGTCGACGGCCGCAGCGACGTCCTCCTTGTGCGGCATGGTGACCGAGAGTCCACCCAGGCCCAACACGCGCACCGCATCGAGCGCCGCCCGGGCCTGGCCGGGCTCGACCTCGAAGGCCGTGTAGACCCAGTCGGCGCCGGATGCCTCGAACGCAGCGTTGTGCAGGGCGGGCGACAGGCTGTGCCGCACGGGCGAGCCGATGACGGCGGCAACGGTGGTGGTCGCGGAGATCACGCCCCGCAGGATGTCACAGCAGACCGGCGGCGCGCGCCTTCTCGACGTTGGCCTCGTGCTGGGGATACGTGACGGCGAACGCATGACGGCCGTCGGTGTCGGCGATCACGTAGTACAGCCAGGCGCAGTCCGCCTTCGCGACGCCCTTGCACTCGGCGCCGCCCTCGGGGGGGTTCGCGGCCGGGTCGAGCACTGCGGCGATCGAGGCTCGGCCCGGATTCGCGATCGGCGTGGGCGGGAGACCGGTGTAGAGGTAGGTGTTGTAGGGCGAGTCGATCGCCTTCAGGGCGCTGAAGGGCAGGTCCGGGTTCTGACCGTAGAACAGGGTCGCGTCGATCTGCAGCGGCATGTTCCGCTGCGCTGCGAGGCGGTTGAGGATGACCCGGGCGATCAGCGGCCGGTCGGCGTCGACCTTCGCCTCACGCTCGACCATCGAGGCGATGATGAGCACCTGATACGCCGTCAGGCCCTGCACGTACCCCTTCTCGACGATCTTCTCCTGCCGACCGACCCGCTCCATCAGGTCGACCATGCGCTGGGCGACCTGGAGCTCGGACTCGCCGTTCGACACCTGGTACGTGTCGGGGAAGAGCAATCCCTCGAGGTTGGTGGTGCCCGCCGGCAACCACGCCGAGCGGATCCGTCCGCCCTGCGCGGCGTCGACGAAGTCGGCGGCGGTGAGCCGCGGCACGGTCTGGGCGAGGCGGTCACCCATCTTCGCCACGGTGTAGCCCTCGGGGAAGGTGACCGATGTGAACGTCTGCTCCGGCGGTGTGCGCAGGACCCGCATGAGGTTGCCCATGTGGTCGAGCGGGCGGAGGGCGTAGTAGCCGGGTGTGAGCTCGAGGCCGCCCTGGCGCTCGACGTACCACCGGAACACGCGAGCGTTGGTGATGAACCCTTCGTCCTGGAGCCGCACGCTGAGCGAATCGACCGTCTCGCCGGGGTTCACCGTGAAGTTCACCGCGATGCCGGGGTCACCCTTGGGGTTGATCTCGTTGAGGTACCACCAGCCGGCCGATCCGGCGACGAGCACACCCACCGTCAGGATGGCGAACAGCGAGTACACCGCCCAGCGCACGTACCACGACGCGCGACGGCTCGGCTCGACGACCAGCGCGTCGGTGACATCCGGGTCGTCCCACGGGTCGTGCTGCCAGTCGGGACCCCCGGGGCCACGCTCGTCGAGGGTCACCCATCCCATCGGTGGGCACCTCGGGCGTCGAGCCAGGTCTGGAGCATCACGGCAGCGGCCACCTTGTCGATGACGCGCCGACGCGCCTGTGCGTTCATCTTCTGCTCCATCAGCGCGGCGTCGGCCGACACGGTGGTGCGACGCTCGTCGAAGGTCTCCACGGGCACGCCGACCACCGTAGCCAAGCGCTTGGCCTCGGTGATCGCGCCCCGCGCCGCCGGGCCGGAGGTCCCGTCCATGTTCAGCGGCAGGCCGACGATCACCATCTCGGCCTCCTCCTCGGCCACCAGCGCTGCGATCCTGGCGTGGTCGGCCTGGATGCTGCCCGACCGCTGGATCACCGTCAGCGGCGACGCGATGGTGCCCGAGCGGTCGCTGACAGCGATGCCGATCCGCTTGGATCCGAGGTCGACACCGATCGCACGCATGCGACCGAGTGTGTCAGGCCTGCGCTGCCTGCAGCGCGATCCGGAGGGCCTCGTCGAGACCCTCGGGGTTCTTGCCGCCGGCCGTGGCGACATCACCCTTGCCGCCACCACCGCCGCCGACCGCCCGAGCCGCATCCTTGATGAGGTCGCCGGCGACCTTGCCGGACGCGGGCGTGACCGCCGAGGCGAGCGAGACGCCACCGGTGTCGGACACACCTCCGAGGACGACGATCTCGACACCGGGCTGCTGCCGAACGGCGAGGGCAAGATCGCGCAGGTCGCCCGGGGCGAGGCCGTCGACGCGCGTGACGACGATGCCGTCGACCGTCGCCGAAGCAAGCTCGGCGGCGCGGCCGCTGGCCAGCTGCGACCGGAGCGCCTTCACCTCGTCCTGGAGCGACTTGATCTCGTCGAGCCGGCGCTGGACGCCGTCGACCAACTCGTCGGCGCTGGAGCCGACCAGGCGCGCTGCGTCGGCGAGCGCACGCTCGTCGCGCTGCAGCAGGGCCAGCGTGTTCGCACCGGTGACAGCCTCGATGCGGCGCAGGTTCGAGCCCACGCTGCTCTCGCCGACGACCTTGATGATGCCGATGTCGCCCGTGGCCCGCACGTGCGTGCCGCCGCACAGCTCGATCGAACTGCCGGCCTCGAGCACCCTGACGATGTCGCCGTATTTGTCACCGAAGAAGGCCATGGCACCCATGGCCATCGCCTCGTCCTTGGTGGTCTCGAACGACCGCACCGGCACGCTGTGCAACGTCTCGCGGTTGGCGATCGCCTCGATCTGGGCGATCTCGTCGTCGGTGACCGCGGCGTAGTGGCTGAAGTCGAAGCGGAGACGATCGGGCCCGACGAGCGACCCGGCCTGCTTCACGTGCTCGCCGAGGACCTGCCGGAGGGCGTGGTGGAGGATGTGGGTGCCGGTGTGGTTCCGGCGGGTGGCATCGCGACGTTCGACGTCGATGGTGGCCTGGACCGTGGTGCCCGGCACCATCTCGCCGGTGAGCACGCGTGCCACGTGGCGGCGCAGGCCCGGCAGGGCGAAGGTGGTGTCGATGACCTCGGCGATGCCGGTGTCGGCGTTGATGGTGCCGGCGTCACCGACCTGGCCGCCGCTCTCGGCGTAGAACGGCGTGCGGTCGAGGAAGATCTCGACGGTGCCGTGCTCGGCACCCGGCAGCACGGCCAGCACGCGCGACTCGGTGGCGTCGACGGCGTAGCCGAGGAACTCGGTGACGCCGAACTGCTCGACGATCTCGCGGTATGCGTCGAGCCGGTCGTCGTCGACCGCAGCACCCTTGCGGCCGGCCTTCGCCCGCTCGCGCTGCGCCTGCATCTCGGTCTCGAAGCCGTCGGCATCGACGCCGACACCGCGCTCACCGGCGATCTCCTCGGTGAGCTCGAGCGGGAAGCCGTACGTGTCGTGGAGCATGAACGCAGTCGAGCCGGGCAGCGTCGTCGGGTTCGTGACGAGCTCGTCCTCGAGGATCGTGAGGCCCGTCTTCAGCGTCTGACGGAAGCGCTCCTCTTCCCTCGTGAGGACCCCGACGATGAAGTCACGGTTCTTCGCGACATCCGGGTAGGCGCCGGCCATCACGTCGATCGCCGTCTCGACCAGCGACGGCATGACCAGCCGCTCGGTGCCGAGCAGGTAGGCGTGACGCACAGCGCGGCGGATGATGCGCCGCAGCACGTAGCCGCGGTTCTCGTTGCTCGGGAACACGCCGTCGTTCACGAGCATCGTGCTGCTGCGGGCGTGCTCGGCGAGGACGCGCATGCTGAAGCTGGTGCGGTCGTCGTAGTCGCCGGGGGTGTAGGTCTTGCCGGTGAGGCTGCACGCCTGCTCGATGAGCGGCGCCATGAGATCGGTCTCCCACACGGCGTCGGTGCCCTGCAGCAGACACAGGATGCGCTCGAGGCCGGCGCCGGTGTCGATCGACGGCTTCGGCAGCAGCGTGCGGGAGCCGTCGGCGGCCTGGTTGTACTGCATGAACACGAGGTTCCAGAACTCCATGAACCGGTCGCCGTGCGGATCGTTGAGCGGACCGCCGTCGGGGCCGAACGCCGGGCCGCGATCGATGTGGATCTCGGAGCACGGGCCGCAGGGACCGGTGTCGCCCATCTGCCAGAAGTTGTCCTTGTCACCGAGGCGCTGGATGCGGTTCATGGGCACGCCGACCTGTTCGTGCCAGATCGCCTCGGCCTCATCGTCACCCTCGTGCACGGTGATCCAGAGCCGGTCACCGTCGAGACCCAGCACCTCGGTGGTGAACTCCCACGACCATGGGATGATCTCGTTCTTGAAGTAGTCACCGAAGCTGAAGTTGCCGAGCATCTCGAAGAACACGAGGTGGCGCTTGGTGCGGCCGACGTCGTCGAGGTCGTTGTGCTTGCCACCGGCGCGGGCGCACTTCTGCGAGCTGACCGCACGCTTGTAGGGCGCCACCTCGTCGCCGACGAAGTAGGGCTTGAACGGCACCATGCCGGCAACGGTGAACAACACCGTCGGATCGTGCGGGATGAGGCTCGCCGACGGCACGACCTGATGGCCGCGATCAGCGAAGAAGCCCGTGAAGGCGGAACGAAGCTGGTCAGCGGTGCGAGGGGGCGTGCTCATGCGGGACCGAGCCTACCGAGGCTCTACATTCGCTGGCGTGGCCGACATCGACGACGACGTGCACGAGTGGATCAGCTTCGATGACGTAGGACACCGTCGCACGTGGGTGGCCGATGCGACCTTCCTGCGTTCGAACTGGAGCTGCATCTACGGCAACGGCTGCAAGGGCGTGCTCGACGCAGACGCCAGCGAGATGGCCCAGGGCTGCTGCAGCTACGGTGCCCACTTCGTCGACGACGACGACGTGCAGACGGTGGTCAGTGCCGTCGTGCGGCTCACGCCCGCCGACTGGCAGTTCCACAAGCAGGGCATGAAGAAGGGGTTCCTCGACACCGGTGACGACGGCGCCACCGTCACCCGCCTGGTCGACGACGCGTGCATCTTCCTCAACCGGCCCGACTTCGACGGTGGGCCGGGCTGCGCGTTGCACCGTGCGGCGCTCGCTGCCGACGAGCGGCCCATGGACTGGAAGCCGAACGTGTGCTGGCAGCTGCCGATGCGGCTCGACAGCCAGACCGACGACCACGGCCACATGATCTCGACGCTGCGCGAGTGGAAGCGCCGCGACTGGGGCCCGGGCGGCGATGAGTTCCACTGGTGGTGCACCGAGACCCACGAGGCGTTCGTCGGCACCGTGCCCGTGTACGAGTACCTCCGCGACGAGATCGTCGGCATGGTGGGCCAGGAGGTCTACGACCGCATGGTCGTGCTGCTGACGCGCCCCGAGTGGGTGCCGCTCCCCCACCCCGCCGTCCGCCGCTGACGCGGCCTGGCCTCAGCCGACCTTCTTGTTGGCCTTTCGACGCTCTTCGAGCGCGAGGTATCGCTTCCGAATGCGGATGCTCTTCGGCGTCACCTCGACGAGCTCGTCTTCCTTGATCCACTCGATCGCCGTCTCGAGGCTGTGGATCTTGGGGGCGGGCAGCTTGACGGCGTCGTCGTGGCTGTGCGTGCGGATGTTGTTCTTCTCTTTGGGCCGCACTGCGTTGACAACCATCTCGTCGTCACGGGCGCACTCGCCCACGACCATGCCCTCGTACACCGTCTCACCCGGATGGACGAAGAAGCCGCCGCTGAGCTGCAGCTTGTCGAGCGCGTAGCCCGTGGTGACGCCCTGGCGATCGGAGATCATGGCGCCGCCGCGGTTGTCGGGCATGTCGCCCGCCCACGGCATCCACCCGAGGTGGTGCTGGTGGAGCAGTGCCGTACCACGCGTGGCCGTCATGAGCAGCGAGCGGAAGCCGATGAGGCCGCGGCTCGGGCACTCGAAGGTGACGATGGAGCGGCCGGCGTCGCCGGGGCGGAGGTCGGTGACCCGGCCCTTGCGGGGCGCGAGCTCCTGGGTGACGGTGCCGACGTGCTCGTCCGGGACGTCGCACACACCGCGCTCCTGCGGCTCGAACTTCTTGCCGTTGACCTCTTTGGTGATGACCTGCGGGCGGCTGACCTGGAGCTCGTAGCCCTCACGGCGCATCGCCTCGATGAGCACGGCGAGCTGCAGCTCACCGCGGCCGGCAACGTCGATCTGGTCGGGCGAACCGGTCTCGAACAGCTTGATCGAGACATTGCCCAGGATCTCCTTGTTGAGGCGATCGACGAGGTGGCGGCTCGTGAGGTACTTGCCCTCCTTGCCGGCGAGCGGCGAGGTGTTGACACCGAAGGTCATGCGGAGCACGGGCTCGTCGACGACGAGGCGGGGCAGCGCGACCGGGTCCTCGACCCCGGCGATCGTGTCGCCGATCTCGACCTCGGGGAAGCCGGCCACGACGAACAGGTCACCCGCCGACAGCTCGTCGGCATCATTGCGGCTGACGCCCTGGAACGACATGAGGTGCGAGAGTCGACGCTTGAGCGCCGGCTGCCCCTCGGCGAACTCCTCCTCGAGCAACGCGACGGTCTCGCCGCGCTTCATGACGCCGTTCACCACACGGCCGATCGCGAGGCGGCCGAGGTACTCGGATGCGTCGAGCTGGGTGACCATCGCCTGAAGCGGCTTGCTGGCGTCACCCACTGGCTCGGGGATCGCCTCGAGGATCGTGTCGAGCAGTGCTGACAGATCGGCGTCGGCCCCGGGCATGCCGATGCCCTTCATGGCGCGACCCTCGCGGGCGACAGCGGAGACGATCTCGAAATCGATGTGCTCGTCGGCGGCGTCGAGGTCCATGAACAGCTGGTACACCTCGTCGAGAACCTCGTCGGGACGAGCGTCGTGGCGGTCGACCTTGTTGATGATGACGATCGCCGGCAGGTTGCGGGCGAGCGCCTTCTGGAGGACGTACCGGGTCTGGGGCAACGGGCCCTCGGCGGCGTCGACGAGCAACAGCACGCCGTCGACCATCGTGAGTGCTCGCTCGACCTCGCCACCGAAGTCGGCGTGGCCGGGCGTGTCGACCAGGTTGATCTTGACGCCCTTCCAGGTGATGGAGGCAGCCTTGGCGAGGATGGTGATGCCACGCTCGCGCTCTTGGTCGTTCGAGTCCATGACTCGGTCGACGACAGCCTGGTGGGCGGCAAAGGTTCCGGTTGCTCGCAGCAGCGCGTCGACAAGGGTGGTCTTCCCGTGGTCGACGTGGGCAACGAGCGCGACATTACGAATTGGCGTGCTCATGGTTCCGTGGGGGTGTTTGGCCGATGCGCGGGCGCGATCGGGAGGAAGGGTCAGTCGTCGATCTCGTCGGAGTCGTCGAGTTCGTCATCGTCCTCATCGAACGTGACGCCATACTTTTCAGCGAGCGCTGCGTACTCGTCGTCTTGAGTACGCTCGGCGTGGCCATTGCCACCAAAGCCCAGATCGAATGCGCTGGGACCTGCTTGCTTGAGCTTGCGCGCTTCTTCGAAGCGGCGGTGACGACCCTTCTTCACGGTAGGGCTCCCGAACCTAGAGAACTGACATTGGTCGCCATGCTACCCCGGCGGTCGGTTGATCGGCGGAACCCACCGGAGTGACCTGGCGCCCGGTCGGTAAGGTCGGCCACCATGAGTGACCTTCCGGAACCGACATCGTGGTGGCAGCGCGCCGTGGTCTACCAGATCTATCCGCGCAGCTTCGCCGCAGGTCAGCAGGGTTCCGGGGTGGGTGACCTGGAGGGGATCACCGAGCACCTCGACCACGTCGCGTGGCTCGGGGCCGATGCGATCTGGCTGTCACCGGTGTTCCGGTCCCCCATGGCCGACTTCGGGTACGACGTGTCCGACTTCTGCGATGTCGACCCGCTCTTCGGCACGCTCGCCGACCTCGACCGGCTCGTGGCCGAGGCCCACGACCGCGGGATCAAGGTGCTGCTCGACTGGGTGCCGAACCACACGAGCGAGCAGCATCCGTGGTTCGTCGAGAGCCGATCGAGTCGCACCAACCCCAAGGCCGATTGGTACGTGTGGCGCGACGAGCCGCCGAACAACTGGGTCGCGGCGTTCCCCCCGGGCGAGCGGGCCTGGCACTGGGACGAGGCGCGGGGCCAGTGGTACCTGCGCACGTTCGCTCACCAGCAGCCCGACCTGAACTGGGACGTTCCCGAGGTCGAGGCGGCGATGCACGACACCCTGCGGTTCTGGCTCGACCGGGGCATCGACGGGTTCCGCATGGACGTCGTGCACCTGATCGGCAAGGACATCGGCCGCGACGACCCGGCCGAGGCCGTGGCCCGGGGCGGGCCGCACGTGCCGTACAACGACATCGAGGTCACCCACGACCGGTTGCGGCGGATCCGGGCGGTCCTCGACGAGTACCCCGGCGAACGGACCTCGGTGGGCGAGGTGTACCTGCTCGACGAGGAGGCCATCGCCCGGTACTACGGCGCAGGCGATGAGCTCCACATGAGCTTCAACTTCCCGTTCCTGTGGACTCGCGCCGAGGCATCGAGCCTGCGCAGGCGCATCATGCGCACGCTCGAGCACCTGGCTCCGGTCGGCGCCTGGCCGACATGGGTCCTGTCGAACCACGACGTGCCCCGTCACCGCCAACGCCACGGTGGCGACGAGCGCGTGGCCCGCATCATGTGCCTCGTGCTCCTGACGTTGCCGGGCACGCCGTTCCTGTACCAGGGCGAGGAGCTCGGCCTGGTCGACGCGGACGTGCCGCCGGACCGACAGGTCGACCCCGGCGGGCGCGACGGCTGCAGGGCACCGATCCCGTGGTCGGCCGAGCCACTCCACGGCTGGCCGGCCGAGCCGTGGTTGCCGTTCCCTCCGGAATCCGATGTGCGGAACGTGGCGACGATGCGCGACGACCCTGCCTCGATCCTGCACCTCTACCGCGACGCCGTGGCGCTGCGCCGGGACCAGGACGACCTGATCGGTGGCCGGCTCGAACCCCTCGACCTGGGCGGATCCGTGCTCGCTCACCGGCGCGGTGACGGCTGGCTCGTCGTCGCCAACTTCGGCGACACTGCCGTCGAGCTGCCCGAGGCCGCCGAGGTGGCCCTCTCGAGCTGCCGGACCCTCGACGGGGCGACAGTCCGATCGGTGCCCACGCTCACCGCCCTGGTCGCCCGCACGGCCTGACAAGATGTGGCGATGGGCCGGACCGTCGCACTGCTGAACCAGAAGGGTGGGGTCGGCAAGACCACCGTCACCCTCGGACTCGCCTCCGCCGCATCGCAGGCGGGCCACCGCGTCCTCGTCGTCGACCTCGACCCGCAGGCGTCGGCCACCTGGGTGCTCGGGATCGACCCCGACGAGGCGGACCTCTCGAGCGCCGATGTCCTCCGCCGCACCAGCGTCAGCGACGCGATCGTGACCTCGACCTGGAGCGAGCTGGTCGATCTCGTGCCCGGCTCCGGCCGTCTGCAGGCCGACGAGCACGGCACCCCGCAGCGTCTGCGGAACGCGCTCGCCGAGGTGGCCGACCGGTACGACGCGATCCTGCTCGATTGCCCACCATCGCTCGGCAACCTCACCACCAGCGGGCTCACGGCCGCGCGCCACGCCCTCGTGGTGGTCGAACCGTCGGCGCTCGGCCTACGCGGCATCGGCGGCGTCGCCGATGTCATCGACGACGTGTGGGACACCCACAACGGCGACCTCGAGCTGAGCGGCGTCATCGTCAACAAGGTGCCCGCCGTCAGCAGCGAGGCCGATCGGCGCTACGAAGAGCTCACCCGCATCGTCGGGAAGAAGGCCGTGTGGCAGCCCGTGATCCCCCAGCGTGTGATCTTCAACCAGGCGATCGCGGAACGACAGCCGATCCACTCGTACGGCAGCCGGAGCGCCGAGGTGTCTGCCGCGTTCGATGCCCTCTGGGCCAAGCTGCGGCGCACGATCCGGCCGCGCTGAACGATCCGGACCGCGCTGAACGGCCCGTCAGTCGACGGTGGCGACGGGAATGAGGCGCAGGCCACCCTTGCCGTCGAAGGTGAGGCCGGCGCGGCCCTCGACCAGTTGGCGGATGCCGTCACCCAACAGGTGGGCACGCCAACCCTCGGACAGGCGTGCACCTGCATCGCCGCGCAGCAGCGACACGATGTCGGACCGAGTCGCGAGCAGGGCGGTGTCGACCCGCTCGGCCCGTGCCACCTCGCTGACCCACGCCGACACGAGGGTGACCGCAGGCCGGAGGGCACGGTCGAGGTCTTCGACGTCGGCCGCCGGCATCTGCACGTCACGGCCGAGCCCGTCGGCGACGGCAGCGAGGATCTCGGCACCCATGGCACCGCGGCTGTGTCGTTCGTCGACGCCACGCGACTGCCCGAGCTCGGCCGGCGTCTTCGGGTGCTTCTGCGAGATGCCCAGGATCGCGAGGTCGGGCAGCACCTGGCGGACTGGCACATCGGCGGCAGCAGCGCGCCGCTCGCGCCATGCGGCCACGGCCTGGGCCACACCGCGCGAACGCGACTTCAGCACGCGCACGTCCTTGAGCCGGAGCCACGCCTGCTCGGGGTCGATGGCGCCGGTGGGACGGACGCGCAACTCCTCGCACGCGTCGAGCGCCCAGTCGACGCGGCCGAGCGAGGTGAGCTTGGCGATCAGCCGGTCGTGCATCTCGATCAGGTGAGCGACGTCGCCGGCGGCGTAGACCCGCTGGTCGTCGGTGAGCGGCCGGCGTAGCCAGTCGGTGAGACGATCGCCCTTCGACGCGACGACGCCGAGCTCGGCCTGGAGCAGCGACAGCAGCGACGGCGTGCTGTACCCGGTGAAGCCGGCGGCCAGCTGGGTGTCGAACATCCGGTCGGGCACCGCGCCGCACACGTGGGTGAGGACGTCGAGGTCCTGCTGGGCAGCGTGGAAGACGGCGATCGCGGGCGATGAGAACAACCGCCGCAGCGGAGCGAGGTCGAGCGGCAGCGGATCGACGAGCACGATCTGGTCGTCCCACGCCAGCTGCATGAGGGCAAGCTTCGGGAAGTAGGTGCGCTCGCGGTGGAACTCGGTGTCGATGGCGTAGCGGGGCTGCGCCGACAACGTGGCGATCAGGGCCTCGAACTCGTCCTGCTGATCGATCCAGCGGTAGGTCACGAAGGCTGGTCCCCCGCCACGACGGGGCGACCGCTCATGATCCAGGCCATCGTGCCGCCGGCGACGTTGACGGTGTCGACACCCTGCTCGGCGAGGTACTGGCACGCCTGCATGCTGCGGGCACCCGATCGGCAGATGACGAAGGCCGTGGGGTCACCACGGAACGCGTCGACATGGTCGGGCACCGTGGACAGCACGACCAGCGATGCGCCGGGGACGTGGCCGTCGGTGTATTCGTGCTCTTCGCGCACGTCGATGACGCGGCCGCCGGCAGCGAGTGCGGCCTCGAGTTCGTCGACGGTGACTTCCGGGATGGACATGCCCGGCAGATTACCGGCTCGGGCCTGCGAGCAGGTCGTCCGGCCGGTTCACATTGCGGAGGGCAGACGGCGCCACCTCGACCGTCTCGACCGTGAGTCCCTCGAGCACGATGTGCACCGCCCGGTCTCCGGCGGCGAAGGCCGACCGGACGTGCTGAAGCGCCGAGGGCGACCACAGCGAGACGAGTGGTTCGATGCGATCGGTGGTGGCGGCGACCACATCGACATCGCCGCTGCGTGCAGCGATGAGTGCGGCGACGGTCGCGACGTCGAGCCACGGCAGGTCGCATGCCGCCACGAGGACCGGACAGGGTGCCGCGTGCTCGAG
>JBEGOE010000035.1:0-6968 GCA_041182165.1 Actinomycetota bacterium | reverse complement strand
CAGGAGGGCGGCTCCGGGCCCGTGTCGGTCGCCGCGTCGCAGTTCGCCACCGTGGCGGTGGTGCTGTCGGTGCTGTTCAACGGCGAACGCATGCGTTGGTGGCAGGGCCTCGGCGTCGGTGCGACCGCCGTCGGCGTCGCGCTGCTGGCTCTCGGTTCCTGATCAGCCGGCGGCTGCGGGTTCGTCGTCGGCGGTGAGGTGGCGGCATCGCCAGCGGATGCGGGCGCGGAGTTCGTCGAGGCGGTCGACCTGCCGTTCGGGAAGCGGAGCCTGGCCTTGGTCGTGGAGGTCGTCGTCCCGATTGTGGGGTCGACATTCGATGCGCCCGTTGAACTGCGAGGTGCGGCCACCGCGTGAGAACGGGACGATGTGGTCGACATCGCATCGGTCGGCCGGGACGTCACAGCCGGAGGTGTGGGTGCAGCGCCGGTCACGGACCTGGATCGCGCGTCGCAGCGCCCCGACGAACGTGCGGCGAGAGGACGTGGCGATGATGGTGGACGGCCCATCGAACAGGATCGATTCGACCATGGCCGAGTCGAGATGTGGCACCAGTTGCAAAGGGTGGATGATGGAGCCGTTGGCGAGCTCGCACAGCTGGTCGAAGGTGCGCTCACCGATGAGCACGGTGAACAGCGGCGCCGGCCGGCGGGCCCCGGCAGGGGTGCTGGCCGACCGTTTCGCCATGACCACCAGCGCGGCGGCCATCCGTTCGGACCGGAGCCGGACCGTGCCCGTGCGTTGGTCTTCGAGATAGAGCTCTCGTTCGAGGCGGCGGAGCTCGTCGGCGACGATCGAGCCGTCGATCGCGTCCAACAGCCCGTCGAGCACCACGGTGCCGTCGATCGTGGTCGACGCGTGCAACCGTGACGGCTTCGGCAGGGAGGGCGGATGGCCGACCTCGTCGTCGACGGCCTGGCACCAGTACTGCAACAGGTTCCGGGCGTCAGAATGCCGCAAACCAGCGCAGCGGGTGACCAGGTCTGCCTCGTCTCGCGTGTAGTGGGCGGCCCGGTGCGGCTGGTTCGCCTGCATGAACAGATCGACGTGGTCCAGCGACAGCACCCCGGCCACCACGGCGTCACGCACACCCGGCACACGGCCGATGCCGTGGGCGCGAGCGATCTCGGTGTGCGCGGTGCGCATCGAGGTGTGGGTGTCTCGCGACAACCGCAACGCCGCCGTCCGCGACCCGTCCTGGCGCCAGCACCGGCGCTGGTCCCACACGGCCAGCAACTCGGCCGCAGCGACACCCAACCGATCACGCTCGGCCTGGACCGCCACGATCAGCCCGTGCAGCTCTGCGTCGGCCAGGGTGTCGGCGCCGGTGGATCCCACGGCCAACACCTGCTCGCTCGCCATGTGCAACACCCCGGCCAGGTCATCCATTCGACGATCATGCGCCCGGGGTGTGACGCGGTCATGGGCGCGACGAGGTGGCTGGGTTCGCTCCATGTCATCCGGCCGCAGCCTCGTCACCGTCGAGCAGATCAACGAGTTCCTCGAGCGCGACTTCCCCGGCACGGGCAATCGGTGCGAGGCAGTGGGCGTCCGGCCCGGGGGAGCGAGCTGCGGGCACGCGCCGACCTCCACCATGCCGGCCGTCGCAGCATCATCGGCAACGTCATCGCCTGGACCGACGACATCGACCGCCCCGTCGCCGTGGGGCAGGGCACGTACGTGCGGCCCGCCGGCTGACTGGCTAGCGTCGCCGTCCATGACCGATCGCACGAAGCCCTCCATCACCATCCCCGAGGGCGCCCCGCCCGCCGAATTGCTCATCGAGGACGAGATCGTCGGCGACGGCGACGAGGCCGTCGTCGGCAAGCGCGTCATCGTGCACTACGCCGGCGTGGCATGGAGCACCGGCAAGGAGTTCGATGCGAGCTGGAACCGTGGCGACACCTTCGACTTCCGCCTCGGCGCACGCGAGGTCATCGAGGGCTGGGACAAGGGCGTGGCCGGCATGAAGGTGGGCGGTCGTCGTCGTCTCACCATCCCCGCCGAGATGGGCTACGGCAGCAGGGGAGCGGGCGGCGTCATCAAGGGCGGCGAGACCCTCGTGTTCGTCGTCGACCTCATCGACCTGAGGTGACCACCGCTTCCTTGCCGACGAATCACCGCAAGCGTTGGCGGCCCCCTCGCAGAAGGAGAAGGATGCGGTAGTGGACGGGTGTGGATGATGCTGCAGTCTCTTGCGCTCGGGGTGTACGTGACAGCTGTAGGCGTCATGGTGGCGACCGTGTGCAGGATGTTGATCATCGCCTTGCGATCTGGCCTCCTCGTACTTGACGATGCGTTCCCCGCTCGGTCGTTCGTCTGGCCGGTTGCGGCGTCATCTGCGGTGTTCATCGTGACGTCGATGGTCACGAACCGAGATTCGAGCGTGTGGCAGGAGGTTCTTGTCCTCGGCGCACCATTCGGATTTGCTGCAGCTGCATGTGCCGTGCGCAGTGCACGAACATCCACGGGGAGCGTTGCCTGGTACTGGGCAGGGGTGCCGATCGTGGTCGTGGGCCCAGCACTCATGGCAATCGCGGCCCCCTGATTGGACGCGGCACCAACCTCGTCGGCGTGCGCTGAGCGGCGCTCACCGTCACAGCATCACGTCGATCACCAGGCGGTCCGGCGAGGTGAGCGTGTCGACCACGAGGTTCCGCCTCGTGTCGAGCCCGATCGCCCAGGTGTGCATACCCTCGAAGTTGTCGATCAGACGCAGCTCTCGGATGGTCCGCACGTTGGTCGGGAACAGGTCGAGCGCACCGGCGTAGTCGACCGGGTCACCCGACGCATCGGTCTCGTACATCCACGACGCCACGGTCACCAGCAGCACGGCTCCGCCCTCGATGGTGACGAACTGGTCGTCGGTCTGGCCGAGGGCCACCGGGTTCGCGCCGTACCGGACCCAGTACCCGGGGAACTCCGACGGTGTCGGAGCCGGGCCCTGCGCGAGCTCGAGCACGATCCGCTCGTAGCAGTCGTGCGCACCCGTGCGGATCTCGACCCCCACCAGCGAGCTGAGCTGGTTCGGGAAGTTCACAGTGACCTCGTCCTGGCCGCCACGCGGCGAGCAGACCACGGTGGTGCCCGGAGCGACCGTCGAGCCGACCGTGGTGGTGGTCGTGGTGGTGGTGCTCGTGGTGGTGGCAGTGGTGGACGGCGCCACCGACGACGTGGTGGTCGACGTCGACGTCGTCGAGGTCGACGTCGCGGTCGTATTCGACGTCGTGACGACCGAGGTGGATGCCGTGTCACCGCCGTCCGAACAGGACGCGGCGAACAGGGCCACCGAGACGACGACTGCTGCAACGATCCTCATGGCCCCAGCGTGTCCCCACCGGCGACGCTCCGCAATGGACCAACGTCACCACGCGTCGAGCCAGGGGTACCCTCCGCACCATGACCACCCGCATCTCCGTCGTCACCGGAGCCAACCGCGGCCTCGGCCTCCACTTCGTCGACCAGCTCCAGCGGCGCGGCCACCGCGTGATCGCCGGCGTGCGCAGGCCCGCCGAGGCCGACGCACTCCGTGCACTGCAGCCCCTCGCCATCCTGCCGCTCGACACGGGTGATGCCGAGTCGATCCGTGCCTTCGGTGACGCCGTCCGCACGCACACCGAGAGAGTGGACGTCCTGGTGAACAACGCCGGCATCATGTCGGCCTCGGCGGCCCCGGTCGATCTCCGGCCCGCCGATGACGCCCCAGCGAACGGCCCGCTGCCCTTCCTCAAGGCCGAGGCGATGCTCACGATGTTCCGCGTGAACAGCATCGGCCCGGTACTGGTCGCACAGTCACTCGACCACCTGTTGGGTGCCGGGAGCGTGGTGGTGAACCTGTCGTCGCGGCTCGGCGCCATCGCCCTCGGCGTCACCGACGATTACGGCTACGGCATGTCGAAGGCAGCGCTCAACATGGCCACCACGTTGCTGGCCCGCGAGCTCGGCGGCAGGGGAGTCGTCACCGTGTCGATCAGCCCCGGGTGGGTCCGCACCGACATGGGTGGCAGCGGGGCGATGCTCGAAGCGCCCGAGTCGACCGGGTCGATCGCCGATGTGATCGGCCGCCTCGGATCAGCCGACAACGGCACCTTCATCGACCACACCGGGCGCCCCATCGTCTGGTGAGCCTGGCAGCGTGCTGCTGCTCTCGCGCTCGAGTTCGACGAGGTCGACGTGCAGCAGCGCCACCGCCACTGCGGCTGCCGGCACCGTGAACACACCGATGACCGCCGCCACGAGGTTCACGACCCGGAACGACGCGTCGGTCGCCAGCAGCAGCAGCACACCCGTCAGGGCCGGCAGCGTCGA
Organism: Actinomycetota bacterium; assembly: GCA_041182165.1. Classification (GTDB taxonomy): domain Bacteria; phylum Actinomycetota; class Acidimicrobiia; order Acidimicrobiales; family Ilumatobacteraceae; genus VFMC01. The sequence goes on along the minus strand of JBEGOE010000035.1, from coordinate 2,660 downwards.
GACCGCCGTCACGTTGATCAGCACCATCGAGAGGGATCGCGGCAGCGCACCGCGGGTGAGCTGCACACTGCGACGCAGGGGTGACGTTCCGTCACCGGCGGCCACCGGCATCGACACGGCCCATCGCGCCGCCAACCACAACCCCACCGGCACCAGCACGAGGGTGAGCACCGAGAGCCCGAGCATTGCGCCCACGATCAGCTGGACGCGCAGGACCCGCAGGTGCCGCCGGCCGATCCGGAGCGAGTCACGCAGCCGCACGGGCTTGTCCGCTTCGGAGGTCATCAGGGCGTCGATCGCAGCGACCGACACGAGCCCGGTGAACGGGACCACGACGACGAGGCCCAGCAGGACCCCGAGGAGGCCGCTCGAGGGCGAGGATCGGCCGACCACATCGGCGAGGTCGCCGGCCTCGGTCGTGTTGACCACCAACGACTGCAGCGCTGTGGCGACGACACCCGCCACGAGCATCAGCGAGCCGATACGGGCGAACTGACGAGGTCGTCGCCGAACGAGCGACACGGTGCTGGCAAGGATCTGACCGAGGCGCCGCCGCTGGGCGACGGGTCTGACCGACGCTGGGAACCATCGCGTGCGGCGGATGAGCACCACGACGAGCGCCGAGACGCCGAGGCCGATGCTCCCGACGACCCAAGGGCGATCGAGCAGCCGGAACAGCGCCTTCGACGCGACGGCTGTGGCCGTACAGAAGAAGTCGGTCACCGTCGAGCCCTCGGCCGGCAGCGCCACCGCACCGCGGCGGCCTTCGTCCTCCACCCATCGCACGGGCGCCATCCACTGCGTCTTGGTCGAGGGCCCCGTGGGACCGTTGTTGAACGACGGCCGCTGCTCACCCCAGTGGCCCTCGAAACCCAGCCACGCCGGCGGCGCCGCCTCGTCGAGCAGTGTCACCTGCGGTTCGACACGGCGTCCAGGGCCCAGCGTGTTGTCGCACCCGAACCCGCTCTGCGCGCTCTTCCCGAACCACTGCTCGGCCGAGAAGTACGACGCATGGCTGCCCTCGGCGACGAACACGACCGGATGGCTGCCGCCGACCACCTGCAGCGGGCCGCCTTCCCAGTCCGACAGCTCGGCGCCCTCGTGCTGGGCGAACGCGACCGTGGTGGGAGCGGTGGCGAGCGCTCCGGCGACGTCGTCGGCCTCGAACAGCAGCTGGATCATCTCCCAGTCGCCCTCGTGGCGGTCGTTCCAGTCGTTGTACAGCGAGAACAGCCAGTACTGCACGACCAGCACGCCGGGCCGCTCGGCGTCGGTGGTGACCCGCGCGTATGTGGTGATCGGGGCCTGCCCATCGTCGACCATCGACCGGTACAGGCGCTCGTACCCGCACCCGGGCTTCAGCGCGCTCCCGGGCACATCGAGATACCAGTCGCCACCCTCTGCCGCCGCCACGTCAGCCTCGTCGGGGGCATCGATCGTGACTCCACCCGGACCCCGCAGAACGAAGCCCTCACGGCCGAACAGGCCGTCGACGGCCATGGGGGAGTAGGGCTCTCCCTCTCCGCACGGTGCCGGTTGGACGCGCACCACGAGCACCGGAGCGTACCGCTCTACGAGCGCCTGCGTCGGCGTGGGCGATGCGTCTTCGGCTGCGACGGGCGCTGCGTCGGCCAGCGATCCACCGACACAGAGCACTGCGAACAGCAGGACCACCGATCGAGGGGCACGCACGGGCGCGAGACTATCCAGGCGACCTGACACGACGTGATCGAGGACCGTATTGACATAACGATGATTATGGGCGTTCTGCCCTCCTTGCGAGGGAGTGGTCAGCCGGCGGCGCCCATCCTGCGGACAGCCAGCGGCTCGGCCGCCTCGAGCAACCACCGCAGCGCCTCGAGTGCCTCCGGCTTGCTGAGCTCGTGCTGCAAGTCGCGCTGCGTGTCTGCGACCGCGCACTGCAGCACGTACAGATCGTCGTGCAACGCGTCGAGCTCACTCCGGGCCATCACCAGCTCGCCGTCGCTGAGCGCCAGCTCACGCGCCCGCTGGCGCGACACCCAGTCCCACTGACGGCACCGCTGCGAGCAGAACTCCCTCGGGCGCCCCGGCCCCTCACGGGTGGCGAGGACCGATCGACACCACCGACACCGTCGCTCGGCACTCGCCTGCTCCTTGCCTGCGGTCGATTTCGTCATGACGGAATGCTAGGGGGCACCATGGGTGCCGACGATGGATGCCCGATCCGGGCCTCAGCGGTCGGTGAACGACTGCTGCCACTCGGCTTCGAGCCGGTCGAGCCGCTCGGTCGCCGCGGCCCGCATCCGGTCGGCCACTGCGGCCACCAGCACGTTGCAGATCGCCAGGGTGCCGACGTGGCTGTCGAACGGTCCGGCGCCGGCGGCCGACACCACGAAGGTGCGCTCTGCCCGCTCGGCCAGGGGCGACAGGAGGCTGTCGGTGATGGCGACCGACCACACCCCGGCTGCGTGGGCCCGGGTGGCAGCCTCGACGACCCAGCGTTCGTACCGCCGCAGATCGAGCGCGATGAGCACGTCGGTGGGCCGCAACAGCGCCAGCTGACGTTTCACCGCGATGTCGGTGCCTTCGAGCATGCTCACGTCGTCGCGGAGCGCGCCGAGGTCGCCTGCCAACTGGCTGGCGACGCCCCGAGTCGCGTCGCCAGACAGGACGAGCAC
>JBEGOE010000034.1:0-3492 GCA_041182165.1 Actinomycetota bacterium | reverse complement strand
CCGCCCGCCCACGACCACCTACCATGGTGACGACTCGACCCGGGAGCAGTACATGACCACCGCCCTCACCGGCGCTCCACCCACGCAGGAACCGACTCCGATATCGCTGCGGACCGATCCGAAGCGCCGGCGCAAGGACACTGCGGCACGATGGGTGTTCAAGGCAGCCGCAGCCACCACGTTCGCGGTGACCGTGCTGATCATCTTCACCCTCGTCGTCGACGCCTGGGGCTTCCTCAGCAAGCTCAGCGACACCGATGACGGACTCGGGTCGTTGTTCGACATCGGATGGTTCCCCCGTCGCGGCATCTTCGACATCGGCACCCTGGTGGTGGGCACCTTCATCGTCACGGGCATCGCCATGATCGTGGCGGTCCCGTTGGGGCTCGGCACTGCGATCTATCTCGCCGAGTATGCACGGCCGCGAATCCGCCGGACGATCAAGCCGATCATCGAGGTGCTCGCCGGCATCCCCAGCGTCGTGCTCGGGTATTTCGCCATCTCGTTCATCAACCCACAGATCATCGTCTCGCTGTTCGACTCGGCAGACAAGGCCTTCACACTCGCTGCGGCGGGTGTTGCCGTCGGCGTCCTCACCGTGCCGATCATCGCCTCGGTCGCCGAAGATGCGCTTCGCGCCGTGCCGATGTCGCTGCGGGAAGCGTCATTCGGTCTCGGAGGGAAGCGGTCGCAGACCACGTTCAGAGTGGTGGTGCCCGCCGCCATCTCGGGCATCGTCGCTTCGCTCATTCTCGGCGTCTCCCGCGCTGTTGGCGAGACCATGGTGGTCGCCATCGCCGCCGGCGCCGTGGGCGGGGGTCTGTTCCGCCTGACCCCACTGCTGCCTGGCCAGACCATGACCGGGGCAATGGCCGCCCTCGGCTTCGGGAGCGACCAGGTGGCAGGCAACGATCTTGCCTTCCAAAGCCTGTACTTCATCGGGCTGCTGCTGTTCCTCATGACATTGATGCTCAATTTCCTGAGCGACCGTCTCGTCGCACGTGTCCGCGAGGTGTACTGATGGGTCTCACCACGCCGGCTGCCGTCGGCGGCCGTTCCGCCAGCAGCATCACCGCAGGGATCACCAAGAAGGGCACCGACGTCAAGGGCAAGCTGATCGAATCGGCGCTCGTGGGCGCGCTCGGGTTGTCGCTGCTCATCCTGCTGGTGCTGCTCGTCGACCTCGTCCTGCGCAGTTGGCCGATCTGGACCGACCGCCCCGGCGACTTCCTCACCGGTGGCCTGAACTCGGCCAACGCTGCCAACGCCGGCGTGTGGTCGGCCATGAAGGGCACGCTCGTGCTGTGCGTCGTGGTCGTGGTGGTGGCGTTCCCCCTCGGCATCGCCTGCGCCGTGTACCTCGAGGAGTACGCCAGCACATCGCGGTTCGCGAAGTGGACACGGATCAACGTCCGCAACCTTGCCGGTGTGCCTTCGATCGTCTACGGACTCCTCGGTCTGGCGATCTTCGTGGGCGCAATGGAAGGGATCACCGGGGGCCGCACCGTGTTCGCCGGTGGGTTGGCACTGTCTGCACTGGTGCTGCCGATCGTGATCATCACCGCCTCCGAGGCGTTGCGCGCCGTGCCGCGGGGTATCCGCGAAGGCGCACTCGGAGTGGGTGCCACGCCGTGGGAGACCGTGCGCAGCCACGTGCTGCCGTCGGCCGCGCCGGGCATCCTCACCGGCACGGTGCTCTCACTCGCCCGTGCGGCTGGCGAGGCCGCACCCGTGTTGTTGGTCGGCGCTGCCACTGGTCTGCTGCGCACCGGCGACCAGAACTTCTTCGCACAGCTGACCGGGCCGTTCACGGCGTTGCCGGTCGCCATCTTCTCCTACGCCCGCCAGCCCGGCGATGCGTTCCGCGAGGTCACAGCGGCGGCATCGGTGGTGCTCATGGTGTTGGTTCTGTTCATGAACGGTTTTGCCATCTGGCTCCGCAATCGATACGAGAGGAAGTGGTGAGAGTGGACGCAGTCGACTCGAAGGGTGGAGTGAGGTTGGCGATGACGCATGATGTTGCCATGACCTCGGACGCCGCTGACCCCCGCCCCGACGCACAACCTGTGTTCGAGGCCAAGGATCTCAACGTGTACTACGGCGCATACAAGGCCGTGCGAGATGTGAACCTGACCATTCGCGAGAATGAGATCACGGCGCTCATCGGTCCGTCCGGCTGCGGCAAGTCCACCGTGCTGCGTTGCTTCGACCGGATGAACGATCTGATCGAGTCGGCCCGGGTCGAGGGAACGATCCTCTATCACGGGATCGATCTGTACGGCCCCGACGTCGACGCCGTCGAGGTGCGGCGCCGAGTGGGCATGGTGTTTCAGAAGCCCAACCCGTTCCCCAAGAGCATCTACGACAACCTGGCCTTCGGACCGCGGCTGAACGGCGTGAAGAAGAAGCAGGATCTCGACGACATCGTCGAGTCGTCGCTGCGGCGCTCGGCCTTGTGGGACGAGGTGAAGGACCGGCTCAAGTCGTCGGCACTGGGCCTGTCAGGCGGCCAGCAGCAGCGGCTGTGCATCGCTCGTTGCGTGGCCGTCGAGCCCGATGTGATCCTCATGGACGAACCGTGTTCCGCCCTCGATCCCATCGCCACCTCGCGCATTGAGGATCTGATGCAGGAGATCAAGAAGCAGTTCACGATCGTGATCGTCACCCACAACATGCAGCAAGCCGCCCGCGTGAGCGATCGTACGGCGTTCTTCACCACCGAGGTGAACCCCGAGAGCGACCGGCGAACCGGGTGTCTCGTCGAGTTCGATCGCACTGCCACGATCTTTTCGAAGCCGAACGACGAGCGGACCGAGCAGTACGTCACGGGACGGTTCGGCTGATGGAGGAACTGCGCCGCAGCTTCCACACCGACCTCGACGAGGCGAAGAACGAACTGGTCCGCATGGCCGCCATGGTCACCGAAGCGATCCCGCGGACCACTGCCGTGCTGCTCGACAGCGACCTCGAGGGCGCCGACTACATCATCCGTGGCGACGACGAGATCGACGGCCGCTCACTCGAACTCGAGGAGCACTGCTACCGCATCCTCGCGCTCCAGTCCCCCGTTGCATCCGATCTCAGGCAGGTGGTCGCGCTCCTGAAGATGGTGGCTGAAGTCGAGCGCAGCAACGACCTGCTGTGCAACATCTGCAAGGCCACTCGCCGCATCTACGGCCACGAGCTCGACCCCAAGCTCCGCGGCATCATCGCCCGTATGGGCGAGCAGGCCGAGCAGCTGTTCGAGGCCGCCATCGAGAGCTTCGTCGAGAACGACGCGGCCAAGGCCGCAGCGATCGACGACATGGACTCGTACCTCGACGGGCTGCAGAAGCAGTTCGTACAGGCGATCTTCGAGAGCCACGCAGCAGGCCGCATCGACCTGCAGGTCGCCGTGCAGCTCGCCGTGGTGGCACGTTTCTACGAGCGGATCGGTGACCACGCGGTGAACATCGGCGAGCGCGTGCGCTTCGTCATCACCGGTTGGGTACC
>JBEGOE010000033.1:0-2631 GCA_041182165.1 Actinomycetota bacterium | reverse complement strand
ACGGCCAGCGTGCGCTCCGCCTCGACGTGCTCGGCAGGCGAGTCGCCGAGGGCGAGCTGGGTGCTCGTGCCCCGGGCGTTCTGCGGGTCGGGCTCGTCTCCATGCTGTGTCTCGGCGTGTGCCGCCCTCGCGATCAGCCGCGCCGTCGATGCGATCGAGAGCGGGAAGATGCGGTCGAGGTAGCGGATCACGAGGTCGTGCCCGCATCGCTCGACGCGCAGGTCGCCGCTGTCGACCACGGTGCCGTAGTGATCGCCGAGCACCGGGAGCATCACGCGGTCGACGGTGGTCCCGTGCTCGCGCGACCAGTCGATGTCGAACCAGCTCGCGTGACGGCTCGCCGGACCGAAGCGCAGCACGTCGAACCAGTGGTCGTTGGTGTGGTGCATCGCCATGTGGGCCGGCACGATGTCGAGCACGATGCCCATGCCGTGCTCGTGGACACGGTCGACCAGGTCGCGGAAGGCGCCCTCCCCGCCGAGGTCGTCGTCGATGCGATGCGCGTCGCACACGTCGTAGCCGTGCGTCGACCCCGGTCTCGATGCGAGAACCGGCGAGAGGGAGAGGTGCGAGATGCCGAGCCCGTGGAGGTACGGCACGGCGTCGGCGGCATCGCCGAAGTCGAACCCGGACGACAGCTGCAACCGGTAGGTGGCACGCAGGTCGGTCACGGCTGCGGGTACCCGTGGGCGCGGTGCCCGAAACGCTCGCGGCTGAGCGCTGGCCGGGCGGCTCAGCTGGGCAGGGTGACGTCGAAGCTGGCGGCGCGCAGGGCGCTCACCACGCGGGCGGCGTGCGCCGCGTCGACCGTCTCGAGCTGCACCTCGACGACGGCGCTGCGCAGGCGGGCCCCGAGGCGCATGCGGTCGTGGGTGAGCTCGACGATGTTGGCGCCCTCGTCGGCGAGCACACCGGTCAGGCGGTGCAACGACCCCGGCTTGTCGGGCAGCGCCACCGAGAGCGTGGTGAGCCGACCGGTGCGCGCCATCGCGCGGAGCATCGCCGAGGCGCGCACGCGCAGGTCGACGTTGCCGCCCGACAGGACGAGGCCCACCCTGCGGCCGCGGAACCGATCGGGCTCGGTCAGCAGCGCTGCGAGCGGCGCCGCGCCGGCACCCTCGGCCACCACCTTCTCGATCTCGAGGTAGAGGGCGAGCGCCTCCTCGTCCACCTCGTCGTCGACGTCCACGATCGGCGTGCGGAAATGGGCGGCCACCCTGACGGCGCGGGCGCTCGGACGTGCGACGGCGATGCCCTCGGCGATCGTCTCGCCGCCGATCGGGCGGTCTTCGGCGTGATCGGGGTGCAGCGCAGCGTCGAATGCCGCATAGCTCGACACCTGCACGCCGATGACCTCGACGTCGGGCCGGGCGCCGTGTGCCGCGACGAGGCAGCCGGCCAGCAGGCCGCCGCCACCGACGGGGACCACGAGCATCTCGAGCTCGGGCACCTGGTCGAGGAACTCGGTGGCCACCGTGCCCTGGCCCGCCATCACGACCGGGCAGTCGTATGGCGGGACGAACACGAGGCCGAGGTCGCGCACGAGTGACAGCGCGTGCTCGTGTGCCTCGACGAGCGTCTCGCCTGCCAGCACCACGTCGGCACCGAGGTCACGCGTGCGGGCCACCTTCACCATCGGCGTGCCGAGTGGCATGACGATCGTCGAGGCGATGCCGAGGCGCGTGGCGTGGTGTGCGAGTCCCTGCGCGTGGTTGCCCGCCGACATCGCGACGACGCCACGCGCCCGCTCGTCGGCCGTCAGCGTCGTCAGTCGGTTCAGCGCCCCGCGTTCCTTGAACGAGCCCGTGTACTGGAGGTTCTCGAACTTGATCCAGACCTCGGCGCCCGTGATCTCGGAGAGTGTGTACGAACGAGCGGCGGCCGAGACGCCGATCTCGCCCTGGATGCGATCGGCGGCGGCGAGCACGTCGGCGTACGTGAGGCACAGCCCGATGTTCATCCGGGCATTGCTAGCACGCCGCCCGGAGACGCTGGCGGTGACTTGGGTCAGTCGGCCGGCGGTACCAGTACGTCGCCCATGACGTGGATGACACCGTTGCTCGCCTTCACGTCACCGGCGACGATCGGGACGCCGTTGATGAGCACGATGTCGCCCTGGTGGCTCACCGTCAGATCGATGCCGGCCACCGTGGCAAGGGGGCCGTCCTGCAGGTCGGCGAGCATGAGGGTGCCCGGCACGACGTGATACGTCAGGACGGTGGCCAGCGTCGTCTCGTCGTCCTGCACCGAATGCAGCACGTCGAGGGGAAGTTTGCGGAAGGCGTCGTTCGTCGGTGCGAACACCGTGAACTCGCCGGTGCGAAGCGTGTCGACCAGGCCGGCGTCGACCACCATGCCGGCGAGTTGGGTGAAGTCGCCGCCCCGCAGCGCCGTGCCGACGAGGTCGTAGAGCTTCGCCGGCATCAGCGTGGTGGTGGGAGCGGTGGTCGCACCGGCTGCCGGAGCGGTCGTGGGTGGCGCGGGCGCATCGGCCAGGTCGTCTGCGCAGGCTGCGGCGGTCAGCGCCATGAGGGACACGGCAACGAGTGCGGCGCCGGTGCGACGGGTGCGAGAGGCGGAGGATGCGGACACGCAGCTGACCGTACCGATGACCGACCGCAGCGTGTCAGG
>JBEGOE010000032.1:0-2957 GCA_041182165.1 Actinomycetota bacterium | reverse complement strand
GGCCACCAGGCGTACGTGCACAAGCTCGTCACCGGTCGCCAGGTCGGCTTCGAGCAGCTCCGTCAGGCCAACGGCCTCTCCGGCTACCCCAGCCGCGAGGAGAGCCCGCACGACCTCATCGAGAACAGCCATGCGTCCACGGTGCTGTCGTACGCCTACGGCCTCGCGGTCGCTCGTGATGCGGGCGTCGACCCGCACCGGCACATCGTCGCCGTCATCGGTGACGGCTCGATGACCGGCGGCATGGCCTATGAGGCGCTGAACAACCTCGGCCACGCCGGCAAGCGCGTCATCATCGTCCTGAACGACAACGGCCGTTCGTACGCGCCCACCATCTCGAACATCACGGTCGGCCCCGAGGCGCTCGTGGCGCCCACGGCCGAGCACCCCACGCTGCCGTCGCGCATCACCGACAAGCTCGCCCACACGCTCACCAACATCCGCCAGAACCCGGTGTACGTGCGCCGCCAGCGCCGGATCGAGAGCTTCGTCCAGAGCCTGCCCTACGTCGGCCCGCAGGCCGAGAAGGGCGTCGAGGCCCTGAAGGCAGCGGTGCGCGAGTTCCTGCAGCCGCCGGCGTTCTTCGAGGCGTTGGGCGTGCGTTACGTCGGCCCGATCGACGGGCACGACCTCGAGAGCCTCGAGGCCAGCTTCCGCAACGCGATCGCGTTGTCGGCCGAGGGCCCGATCATCGTCCATGTCCTCACGCAGAAGGGTCGCGGGTACGGGCCCGCCGAGGACGACGACGAGAAGCACCTCCACGACACGCCCGTGTTCGACCCGGCGGTCGGCCCGCCGAAGGCGGTGCCCAGCGGCTACACGCAGGCGTTCGCCGATGCGATCGTGAAAGAGGCCGAAGCCGACACCCGCATCGTCGCCATCACCGCGGCGATGCCGGGCCCCACCGGCCTCATCCCGTTCGAGGCGCGTGTCCCCGACCGGTTCTTCGACGTCGGTATCGCCGAGCAGCATGCCGTGACGGGCGCCGCCGGCATGGCGATGGGCGGCCTCCGCCCGATCGTCGCGCTGTACAGCACGTTCCTCAGCCGGGCCTGGGACCAGGTGGTCTATGACGTCGCACTCCACCGCCTGCCGGTCATCTTCTGCCTCGACCGCGCCGGCATCACGGGCGACGACGGCCCCAGCCACCACGGCGTCTACGACATGGCGCTGCTGTCGAAGGTGCCGGGCATGCGCGTGCTCGCACCGTCGAGCGCGCAGGACCTGCAGGTCATGCTCCACGACGCGATCTCACTCGCCGACGAGGGCCCCGTCATGGTCCGCTACCCGAAGGGCGCCGCCCGTCAGGTGGGCGAGCACGAGGTCGGCATCGGCATCCGTGCGCGCCGCACCCGCGAGGGCGACGGCAGGGTTTGCTTCCTGGCCGTCGGCATGATGCTCGGCGCCGCCGAGAAGGCGGCCGAGAAGCTCACCGAGTCCGGCATCGACGCGACCATCTGGGACGTGCGCTGCTGCGCCCCGCTCGACCCCGACATGATCGCCGACGCCGCCCGCCACGGCGCCGTGCTCACGGTCGAGGACGGCATCCGCGACGGCGGCATCGGGTCGACCATGGCCGACCGGGTCCACGAGATCACGGCCACCGTGCCGGTGACGATCCTCGGCGTGCCCACGAAGGTCATCCCGCAGGCGAAGCCCGACACGATCCTCGCCGCGATGGGCCTCGACGCCGACGGCATCGCCGCCGCGGTCCGCACCCTCCTCTCCTGACCCGAGTCATCAGGCGTCGACCGAGGGTTTCGGCATCACCGGAGTGTTTCGGTGCACAGCGGGTGCACCGAAACCCTCGGTCAGGACCTAGCGTCGGCCGACATGGACGACGGCTCGTACCAGCGGCTCATCATCGATCGGCGTGACCACGGGGTCGTGCTGCTCACCCTGTCGAACCCGGGGAAGCTGAACGCCACCGACGCAGTGCTGCACAGCGAGCTCGCCCGGGTGTTCCACGACGTGCACCACGACGACAGCATCCGCGCCGTCGTGGTGACCGGCGAGGGCAAGGCGTTCAGCGCCGGCGGTGACCTGGCATGGATCGCCGAGCAGGTGGGCAACCACGCCCAGACGATGAAGGTGATGCGCGAGGCCGGCGACATCGTGCGGACGATGATCGACTGCGACACGCCGATCATCAGCGCGCTCAACGGCGTGGCGGTCGGTGCGGGGCTGGCCGTCGCGTTGATGGCCGACATCTCGATCATCGACGAGGCGGCACGGTTCACCGATGGCCACATCCGCCTCGGGGTCGGGGCCGGCGATCACGCCGTGGCGATCTGGCCGCTGCTGTGCGGCATGGCGAAGGCGAAGTACTACCTGATGACGTCGGACTTCATCGACGGCCGCGAAGCCGAACGGATCGGCCTGGTCAGCAAGGCGCTGCCCGCCGATGAGGTGCTGCCCGAGGCGCTCCGCATCGCCGAGAAGCTGGCGCGCGGCCCGCAGGACGCGACCCGCCTCACCAAGCGGGCGCTGAACCACTGGCTCCGCCAGGCCCTCCCGAACTTCGAGGCCTCGCTCGCCTACGAGATGCTGAACTTTCTCGGTGCCGACGCTGCCGAAGGCCTCGCCGCCCTCCAGCAGAAGCGAGCGCCGGAGTTCGACCGATGAGCACGCCTGCGGGCACCACCATCGACGGCCACGACCTGGCCTACGAGCTCGCGTTCGCGCTGCGGCTGGCCGATGCTGCCGACACGATCACGCTCCCCCACTACGAGCACCGCAGCTTCAGCCTCGACTGGAAGGCGAACCGCACCGAGGTGACCGAGGCCGACCGCAACGCCGAGCTCGCCATCTCGGCGATGGTGCTCACCGAGCGCCCGCACCACGGCCTCTACGGCGAGGAGCACGGCGTGGTGGGCGATGCCGAGTCGCCGTGGCGCTGGGTGATCGACCCGATCGACGGCACGAGCAACTTCGTGCGCGGCATCCCGGTGTGGGCG
>JBEGOE010000031.1:0-2857 GCA_041182165.1 Actinomycetota bacterium | reverse complement strand
CGGTCGCTCCTCGTGGGCGAACAGGCCTGCGCCGGCGATGACGGCGAGGTTCGCATCGGCGAAGTCGGCGACCATGTCGCGAGCCCACGCCACCGGGAAGAACCGATCGAGCTCACCCCAGACCAGTTGGGTCGGCACGTCGATGCGTGCGTGCAGACCCCGGAGGGCGTCGACGTGTGCGTGGTCGAAGCTGCGCAGCAGTCGCATGGTGGCATCACGGTGCGACTTCGACCGATGCAGCGGCTGGAGGAAGAACTCGTCGAACTCGCCGTCGAGCAACGTCCGGTCGGCGAAGGCGTCGCCCAGCACCAGCCGGCTCCGGCGCAGTCGCGGCTGCCCTGCGAGCCAACCGAGCGCTGCCCCGAAGCCGGGCACACGCCGGCCGGCGATGAACGACCGAAACTTCCAACTCACACCGGTCGACTGCTCGGTGTCGATGAGGCCGAGCGCCCGCAGGCGCGGGTCACCGGCCATCGCATGGCGGGCGATCATGCCGCCGCTGTCGTGGCCCACCAGCGCCACGTCCTGCAGTTCCAGCAGGTCGACCACTCGGCGGACACTGTGGATGTGGTTGTCGATCGACAGGGGTGTGTCGGCCGTGATCCGGCTGCTGCCGGCACCGGGAAGATCGACCAGGTGGCAGGTGACGTGGTCGGCGAGGTGTGGGAGGAGCGTGCGGAAGGTGGCGCCGCTGACCGGCCAGCCGTGCACGAACAGCACGTCGGGACCGCTGCCGACGGTGCGCAGGGCCACCTCCCCGACCCCGACGTCGAGGTACCGGGCAGGGGGCTGCCGGAAGAGCTCCGCTGCTGCTGATTCGTCCATCAGTGACCTCCATCGGAAGCATTTGTAGTGATCACTGCGAAACCATAATCGCAGTGATCACTACGATCAAGGCGCATGGGGTACCGGCACACGAAGGCGGAGATCTTGGAGGGTGCGCTCGCTGCCGCCTTCGACGACGGGGTGAGCCAGCTGACGTTCGGGCGTCTCGCGAAGCGACTGGGCATCAGCGACCGGGTCATCGTCTACTACTTCCCCACCAAGGACGATCTGATCAGCGAGGTCCTCGTCGGTCTCGGCGTCGAGCTCCAGGCAGCGCTGGCACCCGTGTTCGCGTCCAAGGCCGCCGACCACGTCGAGATGCTCCGCGTGGCCTGGCCGGTCGTCGCCCGCGACGAGGTCGACCCCGTCTTCGCGCTCTTCTTCGAGGCGAGCGGTCTGGCCGCGGCCGGGTGCGAGCCGTACCGATCCCTCGTGCCGCGCCTCGTCGAGGGCTGGATCGAGTGGGCCGGGGACTTCATCAGCGGCACGGCCGCTCACCGCCGGACCGAGGCCGCGACCATGATCGCCGTCATCGACGGTCTGCTCCTCCTTCGTCAGCTCGCCGGCCCCGAGATGGCCGACCGCGCCGCCCGTGGGCTGGGCGTGCTGGGGCCCCGCCGTCGCAGGTGAGCGCTCCGCTCGGCATTCATTGCGTGGCGTCCGGTACGTGCGTCGGGGGCGTCAGATGATGAACTCCGCACATGGAGACACGGACCCTGTTCCAGGTGGCCTACCTGGTGAACGACATCGAAGCCTCGATACAGCGGTGGAGCGACGTGCACGGCGCCGGACCGTTCGTCGTGACGCACCACCACAAGACCGACCGCTTCGACTACCGCGGCACCACCCAGGAGGCCGACGTGTCGTATGCGTTCGGCTACCTCGGTGACGTGATGATCCAATTCATCGTGCAGCACGACGACACACCGTCGATCTACCGCGACATGTTCGCCGCCGGCGAGGAGGGGTTCCACCACCAGGCGTTCCTGGTGCACGACTTCGAGGCCGAGTTCCAGCGGATGATCGACCTCGGGTACGAGCCGGCCTGCCGGCTGTACGCCGACGGTGTCGACGCCGCCTACTTCGACACCCGTGCGATGAACGGTGCGTTCACCGAGATCCACGGCGACCCGCCGCACATCCTGGCCGCGTTCGCCCAGTGGCGTCGCGCGCACGAGCTGTACCGGCCGGGCGTCGACCCCCTGATCATGCAGCGGCCGCCTCGCGACCCTCGCTGAGCATCCGGCCCGTCCGATCACGCTCGGTTCTCCGGCCGGGCGATACGCGTGTGATGCTGACCCCGTGAGCGGCGGACTTCTCGGGCTGCTCGATGACGTGGCGGCGATCGCGAAGCTCGCTGCCGCCTCGATCGACGATGTCGGGGTCGCTGCCGGTCGGGCCAGCATGAAGGCAGCCGGTGTGGTGGTCGACGACACGGCCGTCACGCCTGCATATGTCCACGGCCTCGCCGCCGATCGCGAGATCCCGATCATCAAGCGGATCGCGACCGGATCGCTGCGCAACAAGCTGCTGTTCATCCTGCCCGCCGCGCTGCTGCTGAGCGCCGTCGCCCCCGTGCTCGTCGAAGTGATCCTGATCTGCGGTGGGCTCTACCTCGCCTACGAGGGGGCGCACAAGATCCACGGGCGCCTCAGCGGGCACGACGACGAGCACCTGCCGGCCGCGGTACTCGGCCCCGACCACGAAGAGATGACGGTGAAGCGGGCCATCCGCACCGACTTCATCCTGTCGGCCGAGATCATGGTGATCGCGTTGAAGGACGTCCTCGACTCCGGGTTCGTGGCTCGGGCCGTGATCCTCACCATCGTGGCGGTGCTCATCACCGCCGTCGTGTACGGCGTGGTGGCCCTGATCGTGAAGATGGACGACGTCGGGCTGACGCTGTCGGGATCGTCCCGACCCGCAACCCAACGCCTCGGCCGGTCGATGGTCCACGGGGTGCCGAAGCTCCTCGCCGCGCTGTCCCTGATCGGGACGGCGGCGATGTGTTGGGTGGGTGGCCACATCCTGC
>JBEGOE010000030.1:0-4029 GCA_041182165.1 Actinomycetota bacterium | reverse complement strand
GGACCAGGCCCACCATGTTCAGGAACGGCGGCACGCCGGCGAGCGCGCACTCGAGCATCCATACGGCGTTGTGCTCGGGTGTGAGCCCGCGGCCGCCGTGGACCTCGGGCCAGTGGATCCCGGCGAACCCGGCGGAGTGGACGCGTCGCTGCCAGTCGATGCCGTGCTCGATGAGGTCGGGCGGGCAGATCGCGCCGTAGTCGCGCGGAGCGAGGTGTCGGTTGGCCGCGAGCCATTCGCGAGCGGCAGCCTGGAAGTCGTCGACCGAGATCACGCCGCGGACCGTAGCAACCGGCCCGGGGCCGGTCAGCCCTGGAAGAAGGGGAGGAACAGCGCGGTCTCCTCGGCCAGGTTGTTCGGCGTTGCGTAGCCGGTCTGGTCGGTGACGACGTCCCAGTGGTCGCGCAGGTCCTCGGGCTTCAGCTCGGGGTTGAAGTAGCCCTTCGTCTCGCCGATGAACACGTGGGCGACGCGCCCGCCGCCGACCGAGAAGGTCTGACCGCTGACCGGGCAGTCGTCGTGCGCGAGGAAGGTGACGATGGGGGACACGAGG
The DNA here is from genome assembly GCA_041182165.1 of Actinomycetota bacterium. GTDB lineage: Bacteria > Actinomycetota > Acidimicrobiia > Acidimicrobiales > Ilumatobacteraceae > VFMC01. Next base: position 3,476 of record JBEGOE010000030.1, on the reverse strand, counting down.
CCCGGGTCGAGCTTGTCGCCGAGGGCGCCCATCATCGTCTCGGTCATGCGGGTGAGGGCGAGCGGCGCGATGGCGTTGGCCTTGATGTTGAACCGAGCACCCTCGACGGCGAGCACGCGGGTGAAGCCGACGAGGCCCATCTTCGCCGCGCCGTAGTTGGTCTGGCCGAAGTTGCCGAAGACGCCGGCAGCCGACGAGGTGGAGATGATGCGGCCGTAGCCCTTCTCGCGCATGATCTGCCACGCCGGCTGGGTGACGTAGAACGCGCCCTTCAGGTGCACGTCGAGCACCGGGTTCAGCAGATCGGGCTCCATGTTGTGGAACGCCTTGTCGCGCAGGATGCCCGCGTTGTTGATGACGATGTCGACGGTGCCGTACGCGTCGACGGCGGTCTGCACGATCGCCTTGCCGCCCTCCGGTGTCGAGACGGTGTTGGCGTCGGCCACGGCGTCGCCGCCGAGCGCCTTGATCTCATCGACCACTCGCTCGGCCGCGCCCTTGTCGCTGCCGCTGCCGTCGACGGCGCCGCCGAGGTCGTTCACCACGACCAGCGCACCGCGCGAGGCCAGGAGCAGCGCGTGCTGCCGTCCGAGGCCGCCGCCGGCACCCGTGATGATCGCTACCTTGCCGTCGAAACCGAGTTCACTCATGGCAGGGGACGCTACTCAGCGGTCTTTCGGGGTGTCGATTCCGCACACCATCGGAACCGTTCGGGTCACTGTGGCCCACGTCGGGGTCAGTCGTTGGCGTGGAGCTGGCTGTCGAGGCCCTGCCACGAGTCGGAGCGGGGCATCGCCTCGACGGCGCCCGTGCGGCTGTTGCGGCGGAACAGCAGTCCGCTCGCGCCGCTGAGCTGGCGGGCCTTGACCTCGTGCACGCCATCCGGGCCCTGCACGGCCACGAGCGTGCCAGCGGTCACGTAGAGGCCCGCCTCGACGACGCACTCGTCGCCGAGGCTGATGCCGATGCCCGACTCGGCGCCGAGCAGGCAGCGCTCGCCGATGGTGACCTGCTCCTTGCCGCCGCCCGACAGCGTTCCCATGATGGAGGCGCCGCCACCGATGTCGCTGCCGTCACCCACGACGACACCGGCCGAGATGCGACCCTCGACCATCGACGTGCCGAGCGTGCCGGCGTTGAAGTTCACGAACCCCTCGTGCATGACAGTGGTACCGCTGGCCAGGTGTGCGCCGAGCCGCACCCGGTCGGCGTCGGCGATGCGGACTCCCGTGGGCACCACGTAATCGGTCATGCGCGGGAACTTGTCGAGCCCGTGCACCGTGAGGGTCTCGCCGTTGCTGCGCAGGCGCCACCGGACCTCGTCGACACGGTCGACCGGGACGGGACCGATGCTGGTCCACGCGACGTTGGCGAGCAGGCCGAAGATGCCGTCGAGGTTCTGCTCGCGAGGCTTCATCAACCGTGCCGACAGCAGGTGCAACCGCAGGTAGGCATCGGACGCCGAGGCCGGTGCGGCCGCCGTGTCGATCGCCAGCTCGACCGTGCGCACGGTGACCGCGCGGCGGTCGTCGGTGCGCTCGCCGCCGGCCCAGTGGCGGGTCGGCTCGCCCGGCATCTCACCGAAGCCCAGTTCGCCGAACCAGGTGTCGAGCACGGTGCCGTCGGCAGCGATGGTGGCGAGGCCTCGGCCCCAAGCGGATGTGCTCATTCCCAGACCTCCGGGCGCAGCGTGGGGAACAGGATGACTTCCTTGATGGACGTGACGCCCGCCAGCAGCATGGCCACGCGGTCCATGCCGATGCCGAGGCCGCCCGTGGGCGGCATGCCGTACTCGAGTGCACGCAGATAGTCCTCGTCGACGGTGCCGCGCTCGGCATCGCCGGCGTCCTTGGCGGTCTGCTCGTCCTCGAAGCGGAGGCGCTGCTCGACCGGGTCGTTCAGCTCGCTGTAGCCGTTGGCCAGTTCGCGTGCCCCGACGAACAGCTCGAAGCGCTCGGTGAGGAACGGGTCGTCGCGGTCGGCTCTCGCCAACGGCGAGATCTCGACGGGGTGGCCGGTGACGAAGGTCGGCTCGATGAGGGTGTGCTCTGCCGTGGCCTCGAACAGCTCCTCGATGATCTTGCCCGAGCCCCAGCGGGGATTGCAGCTGACGCCGTGCTGTGCCGCCAGAGCGCGCAGCTCGTCGACCGGCTGCGACGGATGCACCTCGACCCCGATCGCCTCGCGCACGAGGTCGATCATGCGCGCCCGCCGCCACGGCCGGGCGAGATCGACCGTGGACGTGACACCGCCGGGGCCGTGGATGGTGACCACCGACGTGCCGGTCGCGTCGATCGCCGCGTTGGTGATGAGCGTCTCGGTGATCTCGATCATCTCGGAGTAATCGGCGAACGCCTGATACAGCTCCATCATCGTGAACTCGGGGTTGTGGCGAGGGCTGATGCCCTCGTTGCGGAAGATGCGCCCGATCTCGAACACGCGCTCCATGCCGCCGACGATGAGCCGCTTCAGGTGCAGCTCGAGCGCGATGCGCAGGAACAGCTGCATGTCGAGCGTGTTGTGGTGCGTGAGGAACGGGCGGGCATGGGCGCCGCCGGCCTCCATGTGCAGGACGGGCGTCTCGACCTCGATGAAGCCACGGTCGTGGAGCGTGCGGCGGAAGCTCGCGATGGTCGCGTGGCGCACCTGGAACGCCCGACGGGCCTCGTCGTTCACGATGAGGTCGGCGTACCGCTGACGGAACCGCGTGTCGGTGTCGGCGAGGCCGTGCCACTTGTCGGGCATCGGCCGAACCGCCTTCGACAGCAGCTGGAACGACGACACCTTGACGCTGAGCTCGCCCTTGCGCGTGGTCATGACGGTGCCGGTGACACCGACCCAGTCGCCGAGGTCGAGCCTGCCGAACTCGGCGAAGGCGTCGTCGCCGACGACGGCCTTCGAGACGAACAGCTGGAGGTCGCCCGACCGATCGCGCATCGTGGCGAAGATCAGCTTGCCCTGCTCGCGGATGAGCATGACGCGACCGGCCACCCGGACCTCGATGTCGGTCTCGGTGCCGGGCTCGAGGTGGCCGTGCCCGGCGCGGATCTCGTCGAGCGTGTGGCTGCGGTCGTACCGGTACGGGTAGGGCTCGACGCCCTGGGCTCGCAGACCCTCGAGCTTGCCGAGCCGCTTGGCCTTCTCGGCGGCCAGGCCGCGCGCCGTCGCTGCCTCGTCGGCTGGTTCCCCGGGCTCGCCGGTCGGTTCGGTCGTGGGTGCGTCGCTCACAGTCGCATGACCGTATCGGCTGACCACCCCCGGACATGGGTGAATACGGCAACACGGGGTGGCCCGACCTGATCGGCGCGCAGGGTGCAGGGAGGTTCGGCCGGGTTGGAACCAGGCCTGTGACCCCTCCGCAGCGGCGGCGCCGTCGCCCCACGGCCGGCGTGTCGTTGCTCGCCGCCGTGCTCGTGCACGCCGCCGGTGCCGTGGCCGTGCCGCGGGTGATCGCTGACCGCCCCACCATCGACGCG
>JBEGOE010000029.1:0-6010 GCA_041182165.1 Actinomycetota bacterium | reverse complement strand
GATGCCCTGGACGCCGTGGCTGAACGCGGCTTCACAGGCATCGAGCACCGGCAGCAGGCCCTCGGCGATCTTGCCGGTCGCCCGGTCGATCTCGTCGGCCTGCTGGGTGGCGACACGCTTGCGGTAGTTCTCGAAGTCGGCCTGCAGGCGGAGCGCGATGTCCTTGTAGGAGTCGCGCTCCGCGAGCAGTGCTTCGACGTCGTGCTCGACGGCCTCGACGGCCTCCTCGACCTGCGCGGCGTCGGCAGCCGCGATCTGGTCGAGTTCGGAGGCGTCGTCGGGGACCTGGAAGTCGTCGGTCATGACCGGCGACTCACATCTAGTCGACGATAACGGCGTCGACGATCTCGTCGTCGTTCACCGAGCCCGTGCCCGACTGGCCGCTGGCCGACGAACCGGCCGCAGCCGCGTCGTCGCGCGATGCCGCCTCGTACAGCTTCTGGCTGAAGGCCTGGGTGGCGCCCATGAGCGCCTCGTGCGCCGAGCGGATGGAGGCGAGGTCGGAGCCGGCGAGCGCCGACTTGAGGTCGGCCAAGGGGTTCTCGACCGCTGCCTTCTCGTCGGACGACACCTTGTCACCCTGATCGCGGAGCATCTTCTCGGTCTGGTAGACGAGCGAGTCGGCGTTGTTGCGGAGCTCGGCCTCGTCGCGGCGCTGACGGTCCTCCTCGGCGTGGGCCTCGGCGTCGCGCACCATCTGCTCGATGTCGCGCTTGTCGAGCGTGCTCTGACCGGTGATGGTCATCGACTGCTCCTTGTTGGTCGCCCGGTCCTTGGCCGACACGTGCACGATGCCGTTGGCGTCGATGTCGAACGTGACCTCGATCTGGGGCACGCCACGGGGGGCGGGCGGCAGGTCGACGAGCTGGAACTTGCCGAGGGTCTTGTTGTAGCCGGCCATCTCGCGCTCGCCCTGCAGCACGTGGATCTCGACGCTGGGCTGCATGTCCTCGGCCGTGGTGAAGACCTCGGTGCGCTTGGTGGGGATGGTGGTGTTGCGCTCGATGAGCTTGGTCATGACACCGCCCTTGGTCTCGATGCCGAGGCTGAGCGGGGTGACGTCGAGCAGGAGCACGTCCTTGACGTCGCCGCGGAGCACGCCGGCCTGGACGGCGGCGCCGATGGCGACGACCTCGTCGGGGTTGACCGTCTTGTTCGGCTCCTTGCCGGTGAACGACGACACGAGGTCCTGCACGGCGGGCATGCGGGTGGAGCCGCCGACGAGCAGCACGTGGTCGATCTGACCCTTGCTGAGGCCGGCGTCCTTGATCGCCTGCTCGAACGGGAGACGGCAACGCTCGAGGAGGTCGGCGGTGAGCTCCTGGAACTTCGAGCGTGTGAGCGTCTCGTCGAGGTGGAGCGGACCCTCGGGGGTGGCCGTGATGAACGGCAGGTTGATCTGGGTCTGCTGCACCTGGCTCAGCTCGATCTTGGCCTTCTCGGCGGCCTCCTTGAGGCGCTGCGCCGCCATGCGGTCCTGGCCGAGGTCGACACCGTGGGCGGACTTGAACTGCTTGACGAGCCAGTCGATGACCCGCTGGTCCCAGTCGTCGCCGCCGAGGTGGGTGTCACCGTGGGTGCTCTTCACCTCGAACACACCATCGCCGATCTCGAGCACCGACACGTCGAACGTGCCGCCACCGAGGTCGAACACGAGGACGGTCTCGTCCTCGGCACCCTTGTCGAGGCCGTAGGCGAGGGCGGCGGCCGTGGGCTCGTTGATGATGCGGAGCACCTCGAGGCCGGCGATCTGGCCGGCTTCCTTCGTGGCGGTGCGCTGCGCGTCGTCGAAGTACGCGGGCACGGTGATGACGGCCTGGGTGACCGTGTCGCCCAGGTACGCCTCGGCGTCGCGCTTGAGCTTCATGAGCGTGCGGGCGCTGATCTCCTGCGGCGTGTAGCGCTTGCCGTCGATGTCGTCGCTCCGCCACGACTGGCCCATCTTCGACTTGATGCTCCGGAAGGTGCGATCGGGGTTCGTGATCGCCTGACGCTTGGCGACCTCGCCGACGAGGACCTCGCCGGCCTTGCTGAACGCCACCACGGACGGGGTGGTTCGTGCGCCCTCGGAATTGGGGATGACGACTGCGTCGCCCGCCTCGAGGACGGCGACGACGGAGTTGGTGGTACCGAGGTCGATGCCGACTGCCTTGGCCATGATGTGGTGCTCCTGGGGTTGGATGTGAACCGGGTTGGGGGGAAATCGTCCGGCCCGCTCTCGCTCTTCGTTGAGCGAACCTGACGCAAGCTTAGGGACGCCCGATCCGGGCATCAACCCGCGAACCAGAAACCCTGAGCGGTGTTGACTCAGCTTTTCCGAGCGCTCGCGAACCGACGACGGGGCACCTCGGCGGACTCGGTGGTGGCAAGCACCTCTCTGTGCCAAGGTCCACTGCACGATGCCAACCGCCGACTCATCGCCTGCAACCGAGTACTCCACCTGGTCCGGTGTCCGTCAGCGACGGCACCTGACCCAACTGGTAGGCACGGTCCTCGCCCGGTATCCCGTCGCGGGCGGGACGGTCCGGCTGGTGCAGATGGGCTTCAACGCCACGTTCCGCGTGGAGGGAACGATCGACGGCTCCCCCGGTCGGTGGGCCGTGCGCCTCAACGCACAAGGCCTCCGCTCCACAGCCGAGACCGCTGCCGAGCTCGCATGGGTGACGGCACTCGGCGAGCACAGCGACGTGCACGTGCCCCGGGTGGTCCGCTCGACCGAGGGGCTCCCGATGGTGACCGTGCCCAGCAGACCCCTGGCGCGCGACGTGACCGGCGTGGTGTTCGAGTGGCTGCCGGGCCGGCTGCTGCGCGAGGAACCCCGGCCCGCGGAGTTACAGCGGCTCGGACGGATCACGGCCCAACTCCACGATCACGGTGCAACGTGGACCCCGCCGGACGGTGCGTCGCTGCCGCGCATCGACGACCCACGCATGGGCCTCGACGACCACCTGGCCGACCATCCGATGCTCGACGCCACACAGCGATCCATCATCGGTGAGGTGGTCGACCGTGCTGCGTCGACTTTCGCCGCGCTCGGCACACGTGCCCCGCACGTCGTCCACGGTGACCTCCACCCGGGCAACCTGATGACGGCGGGCGGTGCCCTCGCCGTGCTCGACTTCGACGACTGCGGCGTCAGCCACCCGTTGCACGACCTGGCCATCACCGCCTACCACGTCCGGCCGGCGCCGCACGAGGGGCCGCTGTTCGCGGGCTATCGGTCGGTCCGTCCGCTCCCCGAGCACACCCGCGAGCAGTTCGAGAGCCTCGTCGCGTCGCGCAACGTCGCCCTGCTCAACGACACCGTCACCGTCGACGCTGCGTGGGTGCGCGACGTGCTGCCGACCTACGTGCCGAACACGGTGACGAAGCTGCGGAACTACCTCGACACGGGCGTGTACCGCCACGACGTGGACGGGCTCATCGGCTGATCAGTCCTTGCGAGCTGCGGCGCCGGCGGGCGTGGGCCGTGCGAGTGCCCCGGCCGCGAGCCCGAGCTCGCGTTCGGTGAGGCGCCAGAGCACGTGGTTCATCTCGTACGGGGTGAGGCCCGAGCCGATCTGACACTGCAGGGCGTACGCGTCGCTGAGCGCCACCACCATCCACGCCGTCTCGTGCGGGTGCTCGCAGCGGAACACGCCCACGGCGTTGCCACGCTCGATCACGCCCACCACCAGTTCGTGCCACGCCACCGACAGCCGACGCGACGTCTCCTGCAGCGTGGGCGAGTGGTACGCCTCGGCCCACGCCTCGAGCCAGAAGCGGTAGGCCTCCTCGCCGCCACCGGGCCCGTAGGGCTCGGTGATCTCGCGCAGCTGGGCCAGCGGGTCGCGGTCGGACGCGAGGGCCTCGTTCGCCTCGTCGATCTCCTCGAGGGCCACCTTCTCGAACGCCGCGGCGAGCAGGGAGTCGTGGTCGGGAAAGTAGTGGTGCAGCAGGCCGTGGGTGACGCCGGCGCGTGCTGCGACGTTTCGCGACGTCGTGCGCGCGAACCCTCGGTCGGAGATCTCGGCGACGGCGGCCTCGAGGATCGCGGCCCGACGTCGTTCCGGCTGCATGCGTGCCACTGGCCACATCCTATGGGGAGACGACAGCGGCGGCGTTGCGTATTGGGCGATCGGCCAATATGGTGTTGGCCATGTGGTCAACACAGGGCAGATCCGCCGACCACCGTTCGGCACGCCAGATGCGCTCGCTCGAGGCGGGCGCCCTCGCCATCTCGGCGTCGTTCATGGTGGTGTTCCCCCTGCTCCCCGCCCTGCAGGACCGAGCCGGCATCAGCACGGCGCAGCTCGGATGGATCGCGACCGCCGGCTTCGTCGCCGCACTCGTCGCGCAGACCCTCGTCGCTCCCCATGCCGACCGCGGCCGCGAGCGCCTCGTCATCAACGGGGCGATCGTGATGATGGCCGTATCGACGCTGCTGTTCGCCGTGGGCGACTCGATCCACTGGTTCATCGCCGGGCGCATCGGCGCCGGGCTGGCCTACGGCGCGTTCACCCCCGCCGCGGTCGGCCTCATCGTGCGCCGCTTCCCCGACTCGCCGGGCCGTCAGATCGGTCGACTGCAGTCGATCGAGCTCGGTGGCATGGCCATCGGTCCGGTCCTGGCCGTCGCCGGCAAGGTCGCGTTCGGGGTCGTGCCCACGCTGATGATCGCCAGCGTGCTCACCCTGGTGGTCGGACTGCCCGCACTCCTCGCGAAACCGGCCGCCATCACCTCGCTCCCTGCCGAGACGGTGGAGCACGGCACGCTCGCCGATGGCATCCGCCTCCTGCGGCACCGCTCGGTGATCGCTGCCGCGCTCGTGATGACTGCGTTCTTCATCCCGATCGGCGCCTACGACGCGCTGTTCCCTCGCTTTCTCGCCGACCTCGGTTCGAGCGACTGGCTGATCGGCGCCGCACTGATGGCGTTCGCCGTGCCGAGCATGTTCCTCGCGTCGTGGGCAGGCCGTCAGGTCGACCGCCTCGGCCCGTTCCGTGCTGCTGCTCGCGGCGGCGCGGCGAACATCGCCGTCATCCTGAGCTACGGCGTGGTGCGGGTGCCGATGGTGATCGTGATCATCGGGTTGTTCGAGTCCGGTGGTCAGACCATCGTCGGCGCAGCCGGCGCCGCAGCCATGGGATGGGCGGTGCCCGGCCGTCGCGCCGCCACCGCACAGGGCATCGGCGAGGCCCTCGCCACGCTCGCCGCGGCGATGGTCGCAGCGATGGCCGCCCCGCTGTACGCAGCCGGCGGGGCCGCCGCCCTGTTCGTGACCACCGCCGTGCTCACCGCTGCGGCGCTGTGCGGCGGCGTGCGATTGAGCCGGGCCGGCGTTCCGGTCGAGGAGCGCGTCGTTCAGCCGACGCCGCTGATGCAGCCGGTCGCTGCCGCAGGCCACGTCCCGGCGATGGCCTGACGACGTACCCTCGGGGTCCATGCAGCTGCACGACCTCCGGATCTTCACCGAGCCCCAGCAGGGCGCGTCCTACGACACGCTCCTCGCCGTCGCACGACGTGCCGAGACGTTGGGGTTCGGTGCGTTCTTCCGCAGTGACCACTACCTCGCCATGGGCGACGCCTCCGGGCTCCCCGGCCCCACCGACGCCTGGATCACCCTGGCCGGGCTGGCGCGCGACACCAGCACCATCCGGCTCGGCACACTCGTGTCGCCGGTGACGTTCCGGGCGCCGGGCCTCCTGGCCATCAGCGTCGCCCAGGTCGACCACATGAGCAACGGCCGGGTCGAGCTCGGTCTCGGCGCCGGCTGGTACGAGCAGGAGCACACCGCCTACGGGTTCGACTTCCCATCGCTCGGTCAGCGGTTCGACTCGCTCGACGACCAACTCGCGATCCTCGAGGGCCTGTGGGAGACCCCGGTCGGGCAGACGTTCAGCCACACCGGCACGGCGCACAGCGTCGTCGACTCGCCGGGGCTGCCCAAGCCGGTCCAGCAGCCGCTGCCGATCGTGATGGGCGGCGGCGGCAAGCACCGCACGCCCGCGCTGGCCGCCCGGTACGCGGC
>JBEGOE010000028.1:0-2524 GCA_041182165.1 Actinomycetota bacterium | reverse complement strand
CGAGCTGGTCGTGGAAGACGATGACGAGTTCGATGGTCTCGACGAGGACTTCGTCGAGGCCGACGACGAGGCCGACGCGCCTGCCGCCGGCCCAGTCCGCAAGTCGGTCGCCGCCGTCGCCGAGGATGATGACGAGGACGACGACATGATCGCCCCCGACGACGTGGAGGCCGATCTCGACACGATCCTCAAGGATCGGCTCGTCGCCACCGAGGACGAGGTCAACGAGGACGAGGAGGAGCCTGAGGAGCGCGGCGAGTCCGCTGACCGTCTGCAGCCCAAGCGCGCCGACGAGCAGCTCTGCCCGAGCTGCTTCCTGCTGGTCCGTCAGACCGCCCCCGTGTGTCCCGTCGGCGACGACGACTGCCCACTCTTCGCCGTCTGACCCGCTGTGGACCGGGACGGGCAGTCAGCAACGGTCGAACCGTCCATCGAGCGGTTGCTCGACCTCGCGGTCTACGCGCCCGTCGGGATGTTCGTCTCCCTGCGTGACGATCTGCCCAAGCACATCAAACAGGGTCGCCAGGCGCTCGAGAACCGGGTGCAGCTGGCCCGGTTCATCGGTCAGCTGGCCGTCCAACAGGGCCGCAAGGAGATCGCCAAGCGTCTCGACGAGGCAGCTCGCCAGCGTGCCGCAGCCCATCAGCCCACCGTCGCGGACACCGACGCGGCTGCGGCTGCTCCAAGCGTTGCGACGTCGGGTGACGCCGCCACATCGGGTGACGCCGCCGAGGGTGCGGTGACGGAAGCGGTGGCAGAGGCGGTGACCGACGTCGTCGAGGCGACGGACGGTGCGCTCGACGCCTCGACGCTGCCCATCGCCGAGTACCAGAGCCTCGCGGCGATACACGTCGTGCAACGCCTGGCGACGCTTGCCGCTGACGAGCTCGAGCAGGTCCGGCGGTTCGAGGCGGCCCACCGGGCGCGGCGGACCATCCTCGCCAAGATCGCACAGCTGCAGGACCACCCGTGAGCTTCGCCGTGCGGGCGGCCACCGCTGCTGACGCCCTCGCACTGGCCGAGCTCGAACGCGAGGCACGAGACGCCCTCCTGGAGGCACGTGGTGGCCCGCAGCTCCTGGCCGAGCAACCGCCGGTGGGAGAATGGGCGTCGGTGCTGGCCGACCCACGAGCCCGTGTATGGATCGCCGCCATCGACGACGTGATCGTCGGGTACCTCGAGCTACAGCTCCCGCCCCCCGGTGGAGCTGGCGTGGTGACCCAGGTGTTCGTGCTCGAGGACGCCCGCGAGATCGGGTTCGGTGACGAGCTCCTGGCCGAGGCGATCGCGGCCACCCGCGCTGCCGGGGGCACGGCGATCGAGTCCTTCGCCCTGCCGGGTGATCGCGAGACCAAGAACCTGTACGAGCGAGCGGGCGTGACCGCCCGCAAGATCATCGTCAGCAAGCGACTCGTCTGAGCCGTGCAGTCCGGCCGCACTCGCCATGACGTTCGCGTGGGGCCGGACTTCCTGTTCGACGGCTCGGGTCAGCGACCCTGCCAGTTCGGCAGGCGCTTCTCGATGAAGGCGGTGAGGCCTTCCTTGGTGTCCTCGGAGGCCATGATGCCGCCGAACTCGTCGTTGGTCATCTTCTTGAGCGTCTCGTCGTCCTCGTAGGCGGAGGCCAGGACGACCTTGCGGCTCGCCCACACCGCCAGCGGTGCGGCGGCCGTGATCTGGTTGGCCAGCGCGACGGCGGCGTCGAACGCCCCTCCGGGCTCGACGAGGCGGTTGACGAGGCCGAGGTCGTAGGCGCGCTGGGCGCTGAGCGGCTCGCCGGTGAGGATGACCTCCATGGCGACCGACTGCCCGATCGCGCGGGGCAGGCGGAACAGGCCGCCGGCGCCGGCGATGAGGTTGCGCTTCACCTCGGCCAGGCCGAACGCCGAGCGGGTGGTGGCGACCACCATGTCGGCGGCGAGGACGATCTCGCAGCCGCCGGCGGTGGCGAGACCGTCGACAGCGACGATGACCGGCTTGGTGCGCTCGCGGTACGCGAACCCGGCGAAGCCACCCTTGCGGGTGCTCAGCCCGCCGGCGTTGCCGGAGTTGATCGCCTTGAGGTCGGCGCCGGCGCAGAACACCGGCTTTTCCTGGCCCTCGGTGTTGGCACGCAGGATGCCGACCCACACGGCGGGGTCGGCCTCGAGTTGGTCGATCGCAGCCTCGACGCCGGCGGCCACGTCACCGTTGACGGCGTTGCGCGCCTCGGGGCGGTTGAGCGTGATGATGCCGATCCGGCCCTGCACTTCGTACTGCACGATGTCTGACATGGCAGCCGATGGTAGGTGCGCCCTCGGTTCGGGGACGAACCCGATGAGGTCAGCTCTCGCTGGGTGCGTCCTCGACGGCCTCGGCCTCGGCAGCGGGTGCTTCGACGACTTCGGCCTCGGCAGCAGGTGCTTCGACGACTTCGGCCTCGGCAGCGGGTGCTTCGACGACTTCGGCCTCGGCAGCGGGTGCTTCGACGACTTCGGCCTCGGCAGCGGGTGCTTCGACGGCAGGTGCCGGGGCGACGGCCTTC